>CAJJDL010000087.1 GCA_905182935.1 uncultured Nitrospinaceae bacterium
GTGACCTTTTGAAGTCTGATAAAGACTCCAAGGAGGCTCACTACTATAGAGGTAACTATTACATGTCCGTCAAGGGAGATACTGACAGGGCTGTGGCAGAGTTCGAAAAAGCTATTAAGTTAGACGATTCCTTCGTCCTCGCACATTATGACCTTGCTGCTGCATATCAGAGTCAAGGTTTTAATGAACGTGCCATCCAAGAATATGAAAAGGCTTTATTACTAAATCCTTCTTTCCCTGAAGGAAACTCGAACTTAGGTGGAAATTACTTTCGCAGGCAGGAGTATAAAAAAGCAGAAAAACTGTTTAAAAAAGCTATCGAGGTGTATCCAAACTTCATTCAGGCCCATTCAAACCTTGGGGCAGTTCTAAACAAGCTCAATCGTTCAAAAGAAGCTGTGCCTCACTTGGATAAAGCAATTCAGCTTAATCCAGACTTCGGTATTGCATATTTTAACCTTGGAAATGCCCATATGAATCAAAATAACCTTGATAAAGCTCATGAAGCTTATAATATAGCATTAGAAAAAGGCGTAGATTTTGTGTCGCTACATTGGAGTTTGCATAAGATCTACTCTCTACAAGGAAGCAAACCCAAGGCAAAACATGAGTTAGAAATCATCCTTCAAATCGATCCTGAAAACCTTGAGGCACAAAAAAGAATCAAAGAGTTATCGCGCTAAATATAATTCAAAAAACTTACCATTCTGCTAAAACTCCCGCTAAAACAGAAAAAACAGCGCTAAGACTCTCAGGCGAGCATTTATCTAACGTATCAGAAACCTTATGCCAGTAAAGATAGTCAAAATCAATTAATAGAACTGAAGGAATTCCTAGCCTAATAAATGGAAGGTGATCGTCTTGAATAGTGTACTTACTCTTTTTATTAAATTGTAAAATATTCTTTCGAATTGCCATCTTATAGATACGATCTAAAATTTTGGGACCACTAGCTATCGAATGAGTCTCTTTAAAAATTTCAAGATCTTTATCCCCTACCATATCAATGACAATTACTGCTAAAGGCCATTCCTTCGGTAAATTTTTTTTAAGATAGTTGGCGTGATACCTGGAGCCAATAAACATTTCACCCGTACCATTTTTACCAAAATCCTCACCATCGAAGAAAATAAGCCTAACTGGATGATTCACAGGGTGTTCTTTTAAATATCTAGCAAGCCCCAAAAGAACAGCCGTCCCCGAACCTCCATCATTAGCGCCAATTATAGGCTGGACTCTTAGTTTAAGATCAATTTCTTTATCTGCAAAGGGGCGCGTGTCATAATGTGCGCCTAATAAAATAGGTCGGCCTCCTGCATTACCATGAAAAATGAATTCAATGTTCATCATCTCTATTTGTTCAGAGTTATGCCTTTTAAAAATAAATGGATGCTCTAAAACTTCGTCAGCAAATTCATCACCTACCTGCCTAATCAACTTTAATGTCTTGTCATACCCCTTTGTCCCTAAATATCGAGGACCAAAATTGGATAACGTTTTCAAGTAACTCCATATAGTTCTGGAGTATTTTTCCTTAGCGTAAGACTGAGCATTTACCTCGTCTAAAAAGCCAAATAAAAAAACAAAAACGCACCAATAATATATAAAAATATTAACTTTAATAGGTTTATTCAAAACCTCTCCTTTGCCCAAGTAGTTCAAAGTAGCCACGTCGAAAATAACTTTAAATCGAATATCAGAAATACATACATCGACTTTACTGGTAAATTTAACCTATAAGCTTTGTTGATTATAGATGCTACGTATCGATGACTTTATCCTCTCGAATACTGTCAATACACCTTTTGAATTGAGCAGAAAAAACTAAATACCCAGCACCTATGCATAACTAGTTGTATTTAGATGCTCTTGACAAATTAACATTTTATCAGTAGTTTTATATAGAGTTATGGTTATAAAAATTATAAAAAAATTCAAAAAAGTCTTAAGTTTTCATCCTATTATCCGATAAATTAAATAGCATATTGGCCCTGAAGTAAGCTGTGGAGGCAAAGGTCATCGCTAGAAAAATAACTGTATAAAATACAATTGGTTACATTAAATAGGTGAACGTAATGGAAATCCCTGGAAACGAATTTAGGGTTAAAAGTAAAGTAATCCAAGATAGAGTCAAGGTATCAGGAAAAGAATCTGCAAAAACAAATCAACTAGATAGTTCTGGAAATAAGGGCGCACAAGGAGCCGAGAATATTGTTTTGTCTTCCAAAGCGAAAGACATCCAAAAATCCCACGCGGCTATTAAAAGCTCTTCTGACATCCGCATAGATAAGGTCGAACAAATCAAAGCTGCAATTAGTGACGGAACCTTTCATGTTGATAGTCAGGTATTGGCTGAAAAAATGCTAAAAGAAATCATAACTGAGTCTAAGTTTATCGACTGACTAGCACTAGACCAAAAGTTGGTAAATTTTTAACCCAGAAAAAGCTTACTAGACCCCCCTTTTTTGAGAGGGGGCAATGTTTTTTTGTAAGCAATGAATAACTCCCTCTCTAAAATCACCAAAATTTTAAGACATTCTTTATTAAGCATAGGAATTAACCAGAAATTCTCTCAATAACCCGGCTGAACTATACATTTTTAATGGTAATAGTTAGGGAGGACAACTTGGTCCGACCGTTTGATTAAAAAATCCAGATCCACACTATATAATGCACACACTTTTAATTTTATAATTAGCACCTTTCACCCAAAATCACTTGCCCCTCTATCATCTGTATGATAGATTTGTGGTTTACTGTAATAGTAATATTTTGTAATAAGGAGAAAACGAATGTCTCAGAGATGTGATGTGTGTGACAAAGGCCCTCTTTTTGGGAATAATGTTAGTCACGCGAATAATAAAACTCGGCGTAGATTTAATCCAAATTTAAAAAAAATTAAAGGGATTTATCAAGGGTCTACAAAAAATATGAAAGTTTGTACCCGATGTCTTAAAGCAGGTAAGGTAGTTAAAGTGCTCTAATTATTTGATTTTTTTTGCTTAAAATTTACTTAACAAGATTTTTCTTCCTCCTGAATATTTAAATACCTATTATATTCATTTATGCGCTTTGCATGAATTACTCCAGGTATTTTAATTACTTCCAAGAACATCCGATTCAAATGCTCAAGGTCATTTATTTCAATAAAAAATTCAAAATAGGCTTTTTCCTTTGGTCCTTGGCGCAAATTCGCAAGTGTAATATTAATATCACATGCAGCTAAGACTTGAGTTATTTTAGCTAATTGACCAGGTTTATCACTAGCAACAATTGAAACACGAGCAGAATAAACTGACTTGACATCTGCCCACACGACATCAATAAACCTTTCAGATCCACCTCCCGATGATTGAAGGTTCTTGCAATCAATATGATGGACCGATACCCCTCTTTCACGCGTGATATAACCTGTAATCGGATCACCTGGAACTGGGTGGCAACACTTGGACACACGCAATGAAATGTCATCGTTGAAGCATTTTAGTTTGATGCCTCCAGATTGGGTAGGGTTCTTTTCCTGTATCTTTATCCTACTGGATTCTTTTTTGTTTCTTTCATGAATTTTTTCTTTCGGTAATAATTTCTCAATAAACAGGTGAGTTGAAACTTTGCCTAAACCAATAGCTCTTAGCAGGCTATCAAAATTTGTAAACCCACTTGCGCTTAATGTTTCATTAAAAACGTTTCCACAGAGAACTTCCGAAGAATTAACTTGGTATTCTGCCAAACTATTATTCAGTAAAGTGACTCCGAGACTAAGGCTTTTCTCTTTCTCGCGAGAATTAATGAAGTTTAAAATTTTACTGCGTGCTTTGGATGTCTTTATAAATGAAAGCCAATTCCGATTGGGCAGCTGGTTTTTGGAAGTCTTTATTTCGACACGATCTCCATTTTTTAACTTGTACCGTAAAGAAACTATTTTCCCATTAACTTTAGCAGTAGAACAATGGTTACCAATATCTGTATGAACCATATAAGCAAAATCTACTGGAGTTGAGTCACGTTGCAAAGCTATAACTCGACCTTCTGGTGTAAAAACAAATACTTCACTGGAAAACAAATCCACCTTAAAAGAGTTAATGAATTCCTTTGGGTTTTTAAGGTCTTTCTGAGTTTCTAAAAGATGACGTACCCAGGTCAATTGATTATTTATCGGTTGTTTCCCAATCCCTTTTTCTTCCTTATATTGCCAGTGAGCTGCAATACCTTCTTCACAAATTTTATGCATTTTTTCAGTTCTAATCTGTATTTCCAACCGTTCTCCTTCAGGACCAATTACGGCAGTATGAAGAGATCTATACAAGTTAGGCTTTGGCATAGCAATATAGTCTTTAAACCTACCAGGAATTGGCTTCCACAATGAATGGACCAACCCTAAAATAGAATAGCAATCTTTCAGAGAATACGTCAGGATACGTAACCCTGTAAGATCATATAAATCATTAAAGTCAATTTCTTGTTGCTCCATTTTTTGGTGAATTCCAAACAAATGCTTTGAACGACCAACCACATTCCCTTTAATTTCAGAAACTCTTAACTCGTTTTCCAACATGGCTCGAACTTTTTCAACATAAATTTCTCTTAAGTTCTGACCGCTTGCCAAATCAGCACGGATAGCTTCATGTTCATCTGGCATCAAATACATAAATGCTCCATCCTCAAGTTCATCTTTCATCCACCCAATTCCCAAACGATTAGCAATGGGAGCAAAGATATCTAAAGTTTCACGAGCAATACGTTGTTGAGCATCATAATTAAGTGATCCTAAAGTTTTAATATTATGCGCTCTGTCCGCCAATTTAATTAGGACCACGCGAATATCCTCTGACATAGCAAGAATCATTTTTCTATAGTTTTCTGCCTGGCTTTCTTCCTTACTCGAAAATTTAATCTGGCTAATTTTGGTAACACCCTCGACCAAATGATAAATTTCGTTACCAAAAATTTTCTGAAGTTCTTCTGCTGTCAGGAGGGTATCTTCAATCGTGTCATGTAATAAACCAGCAGCAATAGTCTGCTCGTCCATTTTTAATCGTGTTAAATTATAAGCAACTTCAAGAGGATGAGAAATATAAGCAGCCCCTGAAAGGCGGTTTTGGTGGCGGTGAGCCTTGGCAGAGTATATATAAGCACTCCATATAACATCTAAGTCGGCCTTTGGGTGATAACTTTTCACCGCTTCGGCTATATCTCCCAGATTCATAGAACCAACCCATTTTTAATTTTATAATTATTCGCGCATAGCATTCAACAGCTCAGCAATACACTAATTAATTGTTTTTAAATGAGTTTAACTATTTTAAAGAATATAACTCCGATTTATCCATGTCAAATTTACTTTTATTAATTAAACATTTATAAGTAAAGTACGCATGCTCAACTAAAACTTAACATCTGAGTAAATTCTCAAGAAAACTATTAATCTAATTCTTATTTAAAACTATACGCAAAATAATTGCATACAAAAAAATATAAATAAATATGAGCAGCAAACCAAAATTAGAAAAAAAACTTTCTCTCGATGACCCACTCCAGTTTATTAAAGGCGTGGGACCTAAAAGAGCTAACCTTCTTAAAAAAATTAATTTAGAAACTGTCTCCGACGTTCTTTTTTTCCTTCCATTTCGTTATGACGATCGAAGTCAAGTAAAAAAAATAATCGAGCTTGTCCCCGGCGAAATGGTTTCATTGATCGGAACTATTATTGATGTAAGTATTTTACGTATTGGTCGTCGCAGGAAAATATTTGAGGCATTAGTACAGGACGAAAGTGGAACAATGCGCGTTAAATGGTTCCGGTTTAATGAAACTTATATGACAGGAAAAATAAAAGTAGGGAGCAAGTTGATCTTTTCCGGCAAACCGGCTCATGATAAAAAAAATGGTGGGATCGAAATGGTTCATCCAGACTCTGAAAGTGGGCTAGACGAAGGACCAAATGAATTGGAAATAGGACGTATCGTTCCTGTCTATCACTCAACTGATGGTTTACACCTAAAGTCGTTAAGAACCATCGTTAAAAATGTGATAGACGATTACAAAGACCTCATTGAAGAATTTCTACCAGAAAAAATATTAAACCGATATAAATTACCCATTAGAAGTGAAGCTATTCAGAGGGCACATTTCCCTCCAGCCGACGCCTCAATCAGCCTTCTTCAAAAATTTCAAGACCCATCTCAGAAAAGGCTAATATTTGAAGAGTTTTTTTTACTCCAACTTGCTCTAGTATT
>CAJJDL010000088.1 GCA_905182935.1 uncultured Nitrospinaceae bacterium
AATGTTACTGCTATCTGCGTAGAAGACTGCCGCAAAGCACTTGCCTGGATAGGGTCAAAATTTTATGACCAACCGTCTAATCGAATTGATCTTTTTGGTGTAACGGGAACAAATGGCAAAACCACAACAACTTATATCCTAGACTCAATCTATAAAGCTCAGAAAAAAATATCGGGAATAATTGGAACTATTCACTATGGTTACGCAGGAACCAACCATTCTGCACCAATAACTACCCCTGAGTCTTTAGATATTAATCGAATGCTCGATGAAATGACTGAGCAAAAAATTAGCCAGTGTTTTCTTGAGGTTTCGTCTCATTCTCTTTCTCTTAAAAGAGTGCACGGGATGCATTTTGCTGTTGGTGTTTTCACCAATTTAAGCCGTGACCATCTTGATTTTCATAAAACTATGGATAGCTACAAGGAAGCTAAGAAAGGGCTATTTCGTGATAATTTTGTAGAAAAAGCTGTGACCAATATAGATGACCCCGTTGGGCTTGAGATCGCCAATGAATTTTGCGGAGACCTGCTTACAACTAGTATTGACCGAAGCGCCGATGTGGTGGCAGAAAATTATAAGCTCTCTGAAACTGGAAGTTCATTTACTTTAAAAACTCCTTCTGGTTCTTGCAAAATACAAACTAGTTTGTTAGGGAGACATAATATTTACAACCTAATATCTGCGGCTTCAGCGGCACTTATTAACGGTATCTCTCTAAATGACATAGCGCAAGGTTTGCGCTCTATTGATCAGATACCTGGACGTTTTGAAAAAGTACCTTGTGACAAAGGATTTTCGGTTGTTGTGGATTATGCGCACACCGATGATGCTCTTAGAAGTGTTCTTCGAACAGCTCAGAATTTTACTCCTGGTCGAATTATCACTGTATTTGGTTGCGGTGGCGACCGTGATAGAGGCAAGAGAAAGGCTATGGGTCGTGTAGCAATCGAAGAGAGTGGGTTTTCGATAATTACTTCAGACAATCCCCGAACAGAAAACCCCCAATATATTTTAGACGATATTCTTGAAGGTGTCCCCTCCTCCATGGACCACGGTGAAGATTACAAGGTTATCATTGATAGAAAAGAAGCAATTAGATTTGCTATTAAGCAAGCTCGGCCCGGAGACCTTGTGATGATAACTGGAAAAGGACACGAAAATTATCAAATTGTAAAAACAGGGAAGATTCATTTTGACGATCGAGAGGTCGCAGAAGAAGCAATGAGGAGACTATCTTAAGATGATTGAAATGGAAGTTAAAAATTGTTTGGACGCTATTGACGGAAAACTTTTATCAGGAGATAAAAATAAAGTCTTTCGAGGGGTCTCTATAGATTCTCGAACTTTAAGCGAAAACGAATTATTCATCTGTATCGGTGGAGACCAATTTAATGGTCATGACTTTATCAAAGAAGCTCAAAATAAAAAGGCATCTGCGATCGTTGTTTCTGATAGAAGCGGCATGGCATCAAAAAATAATATGGGACCTTCTCTGATTCATGTTGATGACACGTTAAAGGCATTGCAAGAATTAGCTCGATTCCATAAAAACCAGATGCCTGTAAAGGTTATTGGCATTACCGGAACTAACGGCAAGTCCACAACAAAAGAAATGACAGCTTCAATAACAGAAACAAAATTTAAGACGATAAAAACAAAGGGTAACCTCAACAACCATATAGGGCTACCCCTTAATCTTTTTCGACTTTCAAAAAAAGACGAGATTGCTGTTATGGAAATGGGCATGAGTGCGGCAGGAGAGATTAAGCGTCTTGCTGAAATAGCGCAGCCTGAGATAGGAGTAGTTACTAATATTTCCGAGGGCCACCTAGTCCATTTAAAAACGTTAAAAAAAATCCAGGCTGCCAAGGGCGAACTTTATGACTCTTTAAATAGTCAAGGAACAGCAATAGTTAATGCTGATGACCAGCTAGTACTAGAAATCGCAAAGTCAACACGAGCTAAACTAGTCACCTATGGCATTCATAATAAAGCTGATATTAAGGCCGAAAATATTCGACCAAGAGGTCGAGAAGGGTTTGACTTGAATGTTTGTTTCGTTGATAAAAATTTTTCTATGCACCTCCCCTTTCTGGGCGAATGTAATATTTACAACGCTCTTGCTGCAATGGCGACTAGCTACTCTTTGGGTATAGAACCAGACGACATTCAAGTTGGCCTGAAAAATACCAAGCTAATGCCCAGTAGATTTGAGGTCACAGAATACGAGGGTGCAACAATTATTAATGACTCTTACAACGCTAATCCAAAGTCAATGCAAGAAGCTCTAAAAACCTTAGCTAACTATAGATGCGAAGGACGTCGTTTTTTTATCATGGGAGATATGCTTGAACTGGGAAACTTGGAAGAACTTGCCCACGTAACACTTGGAGAAAATATTGCAAAATGCCGCATAGACTATCTTGTTACCGTTGGCAAGCTCTCAGCTCATGCTGCTAAAAGTGCCGTTACATCTGGCATGAATAAAAAAAATATAGCCACTGCCTCAGAGCACAAGTGTGCGGTGTCTTTCATACAAAAACATATCCGCCCAGGCGACTGTCTGTTAGTTAAAGGTTCGCGCGGGTCAAAAATGGAAGAAGTTATTAAACAATTGACTGCTTGATTAGTTAACTGAAGAAAGGACTACTTTAACTCATGCTCTACTATATTTTTTATTCACTGAGCTCTGACTACTCATTTTTAAATGTATTTCGATACATTACTTTTCGGGCAGCTTACTCAGGGATTACGGCTTTAATATTAAGCATGGTCCTAGGAGGATTGACAATTCGAATGCTCAGAAAATTTCAGATAGGGGAAAAAATTCGTGACGATGGGCCTCAAAGTCACGCTGTTAAGTCTGGGACGCCGACTATGGGCGGTCTGCTTATTTTATCAACATTAATTGCCTCTACTCTTCTTTGGGCTAATCTAAAAAATCCTTACATATGGTTGGTTGTTTTGGCAGCGATTGGATTTGGTGTTATTGGATTTTTAGATGACGTTATGAAATTAAAAAAAGACACTGGTATGACAGCGAAAGTTAAGTTGTTACTACAAGTCCTTTTGAGTCTTGCCATTGGAATTTACCTAATTTATTTTGATCCAAGTCGAAGTGAGTATGCAACCCGTTTGTATATTCCCTTCTTCAAGGAATTTCAACCAGATCTTGGTGCTTGGTATCTTCTACTAATTGTTGTTACCATTGTAGGAACATCGAATGCAGTAAACCTCACCGATGGACTCGATGGCCTTGCGATTGGTCCTATTATTATTGCTACGATTACCTACACTATAATTCTTTATCTGTGTGGGCACTTTAAGTTTTCTGAATACCTTCGCATTCAATACATTAAAGATGTAGGCGAAATAGCTATATTTAGTTCGGCTGTAATCGGTGCCAGCCTTGGTTTTCTTTGGTTTAATTCCTACCCTGCGCAAATATTCATGGGAGATGTTGGGTCTTTAGCTTTAGGCGGGGTTCTCGGCACGATCGCAGTTATAGCGAAACATGAACTTCTTCTTCTGCTTGTAGGTGGAATTTTTGTCATAGAAGCGCTATCCGTAATCATCCAAGTAACATTCTTCAAATATACCGGTGGAAAACGGTTTTTTAAAATGGCGCCATTACACCACCATTTTGAACATTTGGGTTGGGCGGAACCTAAGGTGATTGTTCGTTTCTGGATAATTGCTGTCGTTCTCGCAATGATCAGCCTGAGCACATTAAAATTAAGATGATAATGCTGCTAGAAAATAAAAACATAACAGTAGTAGGAATGGGTGCTACTGGAATAGCTACAGCTATTTTTCTGGTTTCCAGGGGAGCCTTGGTCACTCTTATAGATTCTAAGTCACAGGTCCAACTAAAAAAAACCATCCATTCATTAAACCCAAAAATAAAAACACTTTTTGAATGCTCTGAGATTCCGCCATCTTCTGACTTAATAGTACTCAGTCCAGGAGTTGACATTAATTCTTCATTCTTGAAAAATGCCCGAGAAAGAGGACTTTTAGTAATTAGTGAAATTGAACTTGCCTCACGCTTTACTCAAACTCCTATCATTGCTGTAACGGGCACAAATGGAAAGTCTACTGTAACAACTCTTATTGGAGATATTTTAAAACAAGCAGGTAAAAAAGTTGCCGTCGGCGGAAACTTAGGTACTCCCTTTATTTCTCTGCTAGAAGAGGAACCTGTGGACTATTTTGTTCTAGAAATTTCAACATTTCAGCTAGAGGGTATTAAAACTTTTCGCCCTAGCATTGCAATAATTCTTAATATCACACCAGATCATTTAGACCGTCATAAAACCTTTGAAGCATATTCAAATTTAAAAGGGGCAATTTCCTCCTTTCAGACCAAAGAAGACATTCTTATTCTTAACCAAGATGATAAAAATGCATTAAAGCAAGGGGAGCATAGTGTCGCTAAAAAATATTTTTTCAGCCTTGTTGAAAAAGTATCTAATGGAGTGTCTCTAGAAAATAATTCAATTGTCACTTGCTTCAATAAAATAAAAAAAAGTATCTTCCCCCTGAAAGACTTAAAACCCTCTGTACAATTCCAAATTGAAAACTTCTTGAGTGCGATAACCGCGACAACCCTCCTCGATGCGACTCAAGATGCGATTGGGAACGCTATAAATAACTTTAAAGGGTTAGACCACCGAGTTGAATGGGTGAGAACAGTTAACGGGATAGACTTTATAAATGACTCGAAAGGAACCAATGTAGGAGCTTTGGAGAAGGCATTAAAAAACTTCTCGCGACCAATCATTTTAATTGCGGGTGGCAAGGATAAAGGAGGCGACTTTCATGGTCTGAAAGAACTATTTAAAAAAAAAGTGAGACATTTAGTTCTTGTAGGAGAAACAAAAAGCAAGTTTCGACAATTCTTAAACGGCTCATTCAGTTGCGAGGATGCTAAAAATATGAAGGAAGCCGTAGCAAGAGCTATAAAAAAAGCGCATACAGGCGATATCGTATTACTTTCTCCTGGGTGTTCTAGCTTTGATATGTTCGAAGATTATGTAGAACGCGGCAATCAGTTTAAAAGAATTGTAGCTAGCCTTTAAGTAAAGGTCAGTAAATATTTTTAACCTAACAGTTAAATTGAACCAGATTATTTTTGAGCATTAAAGTATTTTTAAAATAAGTGACTGTCATAACCATTAAAAACACGTTTTAGGGAGCAACAATTGGGACGCTTAAAACCAAAACAATTCCATTGCGATTCAATGCTTTTTTTTACAACTACCGTGCTCATTATGATCGGCATTACAATGGTATTTAGCTCCAGTGGGGTATATTCAATGGAAAAATATAACGACGCCTATTATTTTTTAAAACGCCAGATGTTGTCGGCTTGCCTCGGGGCATCGGTTATGTTTGTAATAAGCAGGCTCGACTATCGTTATCTAGAAAAATATACCTACTTTATAATGGGAATAACATTTCTAATGCTAATAGCTTTAATGGTACCTGGCATAGGAAAAGAAGTTGGTGGAGCGAGACGATGGCTAATGCTTGGTGGTTTCACCTTTCAGCCATCAGAACTTGCAAAGTTTGCCCTAGTACTTTTCATCGCCAAATCACTAGTAAAACGATCTGACCAATTAAAAAACTTTGCCTATGGATATCTACCTAAGTTAATCGTTCTCGGTTTTTTCATTGTGCCGATTCTCTTCCAACCCGACTTAGGAACAGCAACCATTATATGTTTGGTCACTTTTACAATGCTCATGATAGCAGGGCTCCGCTCAAAATTTCTAGTCTATTCGGTCTTAGCTCTCGTCCCTCTTTTTGTCGTTGCAATTATTAATGCCGAATACCGCATGCGTAGAATCGTCGCTTTTCTTAATCCATGGGAACATCAATCAAACGAAGGTTTCCAGATAGTTCAGTCATTTTATGCATTTGGACGAGGCGGGCTCTTTGGTACTGGGATCGGCGGCAGTAGCCAAAAGTTATTTTACCTCCCAGAAGCGCATACAGATTTTATTTTTTCTGTTATTGGCGAAGAGCTTGGTTTTGTGGGTGCGTTAATTATCGTTTTACTATTTTCAATATTAATTTGGAGAGGGTTTACTATCGCTTACCGAGCGAAAGATCCTTTTGGGACTCATTTAGCGATTGGTCTTACACTGTTAATTGGAATACAAGCTTTCATGAATATGGGAATTGCTGTCGGTTTGCTTCCAACTAAAGGAATGACACTTCCGTTTATCAGCATGGGTGGATCGTCATTAATAGTTCTTATGCTTTCAATCGGAGTTTTATTAAACATTTCAGAAAAACAGATCCAATATTGACTTAATAATTATGGGACTAAAAGTTGTTATCGCAGGAGGAGGAACAGGAGGCCATTTGTTTCCCGGAATCGCATTAGCAAAGGCACTTAAAGGACATGACATGAACACTGAAATTACTTTTGTAGGAACTAAGCAAGGAATTGAATCAAAAGTTCTTCCTAGAGAAGGGTTTAACTTGAAAACTATTATTTCCTCAGGCTTATTGGGTAAAAC
>CAJJDL010000089.1 GCA_905182935.1 uncultured Nitrospinaceae bacterium
TTTAAGTAAATTTTTCCTATTTGCGCAGTGTTTCTTAAATATTTTAAAATCCACTCATGATTCTTTTTTAAAGAATGATCCTTTGATCATTCGGTATGCTGGACGATTACCAGATTCATAAATCATGGGTATACCAACTCTTTGCTGACATTGAGGACAGTCAAGACAAGGGATCTCTGACTTTAACTTTGCATACTGATACTGCTTAAAATACTTGGGTTCTAAAACTTGCTTAAGATAGACTCGAATGAGAGCACCCGAACCTTCTTTGCGATAGCGTAAAACGAGTTCTTTGCATTGGCCACAAAATATACTAAAAGACCCACTAGGCATATAGAATAGTAAGGTTGAAGCGGCAGTCTAATTTTCTAACAGCCTCAGATATTTGGATAATACGTAAACTAACAAAACTATTGTAAGTGTTAATGCCGCAGCATTTTATGAAGTTATTTTTAATTGGTTAGATTGTTGTTTTCTACCTTTTGCTGCTCAAGTTAAACTTTAATGCAAGATTGGATACCATTTTTTAAGCGTTTTTTGTCAAGGTTGCGGCCAATAAAAACCATCTTATTTACTTTTGGTCTATTGCCCCATGGCTCATCTAAACGACCTTCGAATAGCATGTAGACACTCTGAAATATGTAACGTTTATCTGAGTTTTTAACATTGAGAATGCCCTTGGCTCGGAATACATCCATCCCTTCCATAATTAATAACATTCTTAACCAGTTATTAAATTGATCTGGATCGATGGTACCCAAAAAATTAATTGAGACTGAAGTTATATTACTTTCATGTTTATGTTGGTTGGCGTGAAGGCCATGATCAAGAAAGTCATTGTCAGATAGGTATAAGCGATTAAGGTCAAATCCACCAATATTTAGCAAGTGATCAAGTTCGATTACTGCATTTTTAGTATTAAATAATTTGGCTGTGGGATTGATACTGCGAACATGGGTCTCTAGTATTTTTGATTCTTCAGGAGATATTAAATCAGATTTATTTAGAAGCAATAGATGGGAGAATGCTATTTGTTCCCATGCAACTTCAACATCATTAAGATGGTTCCAAACATGTTTAGAATCGATCAATGTGATAATTCCATCGAGTACAAGAGATTGATTAATCTCATTTTCTAGAAGAAATGCTTGCGCTACTGGACCTGGGGATGCGAGACCCGTTCCTTCTATAACTACATAGTCAAATTTTTCATGTCGTTCCATCAGTCGATTCAAAGTTTCGATTAGGTCATTTCGAACTGAACAACATATACAACCATTTTTCATCTCAAAAATTTCATCGCTTTTTCCAATGATAAGGTCTGAGTCGATATCAATATCTCCAAATTCATTTTCAATGACTGCGATACGCTTGCCATGCTTGTTTTTTAAAATATGGTTGAGTAAGGTGGTTTTCCCAGAGCCCAAAAAACCAGTCAACAGCGTAACAGGAATAGCATCGCCTTTTAGTGTGTTCATGCGTAGTTATATTAACTAGAAAAGATTAATCTGTTTTGCTAATGAATTTTATAGAGTTCCATGATCCTATAAAGTAGAGTGCAATTCAATGGATGAATTGACTTGTAGAGTAAATCAACTAAAGTCAGGAGGTCTGGTGTTTGTATAAATAAGGTGGTTAGTTATGAGAAATATTTATTGGGAGATAAATTGTGTCTGAAAAAAGATACTTGCTTCAATTTTTGGCGGCTACAGGTTTCAAGGTAGTTCTAGAATTTGGTGGAGAGAAAAGCCTAAGTGAGAATATTGAGAGAGTAAAGGAGGCTGGTTTGGCATGGGAACGGCTTGAAAATTTTAATTTAAACTTTGATCAAGCAGATTTATTTATGGATATGCGGAGTCCTGAGTGTACTGCACAATTTGATTTAGAAGATTGGTTGTAAAAAGTTAATGATAAGTATACCTCAATAATGGTTACATTTTATAAACCATTAAGGTGAAACCAACAATTACGCTGAAAGCAACCATCCAAGCCATGAATTTCAGCATGGGTTATTTAAAGTAAAGATTTTTTTTAAAAACACAGTGGCAACTGAGATATACCTAGTTTGACTATGTGGTTTAGAGCTCATATGTTTTTAATTTAGACTAAGTACAACCCAGCCATTCGAATGTAATTCTGGATGAACCCTTTGAGCGACGAAACCAGGTTGAGTTTTTCTAGGTAATTCTAATCCATCGCGTAACTTTAAGGCTTCGTTTAAATTAAATGGTTTTTCACTCGATGACCACTTAGAGTCAGTTGAGAGATTTGAGTTAGATTTCTGAGTTAATGCCATTACAAGTTCCGAAACTAGGATTACAGTACTGATCTTAATAATATATTAGATATTAATTTTTTAACAATATTTTATTTTAAGATTTTTTCTTCAGCCCTGTTTTTTTAAATTTTTAGCATTAGAAAAATTCGTGTCAGTTTGATCTGTCCCACTTAGGTCGGTGTCAGTTAGAATTGCGTTTGAAAAATTTGCATTATACAGTTTGGCACCCGATAGATTAGCTTGTGATAAGTTTGCTTCAGAAAAATTAGCATGCTCTAGATCTGCTCGGTGCATATTTGCTGTCTTAAGATTAGCCTGATAAAAGTTTGATTTTGTGAGTTTTGCTCCTGATAAGTCAGTTCCCTCAAGATTAGCATTTTTTAAATTAGCATTCCTGATATCTGCACCTGCAAGAAATGAATTTTTAATTTCAGCATTCTCTAAAACAGCTTCTGTTAAATCAGATCGGCTTAAGTCGACACCCACTAATTTGGCTCCAGTAAAATCAGTTCCTTTCATATTTCCGCCACTTAAATCAGCACCTGAAAGGTCGACACCTTGAAGTTTTCCTTTACTTATATTTGCTTTAGTAAGTTGAGCTTTTTGCAAAAAAGCATCATTAAGTTTTATCCGTCCAAGATTTGCTCCATCGAGTTCAACCATCTCTAGCTTTGCATTTGTAAGGTCTGCTATATTGAGGTCAGCTTCTTTTAGGTTTGACTTTACTATTTGAGTTCGTCTTAAAATAGAGCCTCCTAGTTTTGCCCTCAGAAGGTTAGTCCCCTTCAGTTTTGCATCAGAAAGGTCAGCACCCGTGAGGTCGGCTCTTGTCATGCAAGCATCTGTGAAATCCGCCTTCACAAGCCTTGAACCTTTAATTTGGGCTCGATTAAGATTAGTGCCGACAAATTTAGATTCATAAAATACAGCCATACTTAGTCTAGAGTCAGTAAAGTCCGCATTGGTTAAGTTGGCACCGCTTAATTTAACACGATTAAAATCAGCACCTACTGCAGTTGCGTTTGTTAAATCGGCACGGCTAAAATCTGCTAGACCGCATGTGGCCTCATTAAGGTTACTTTTAATAAAGATTGCTTCTATAGCTTTACATTTTCTTAAATTTGCACGTTCCAACTGTGCTTCACTGAAGTTTGCTCCGTTAGCACTACTCCCTTCAAGGTTAGCATCCTCTAGGCATGCTTGGGATAAGTCGGCATTTAAAAGGTCAGTTTCTGATAGATTTGCATCGGTTAAATTTGCATTCTTGAGGTTTGTTTTTACCAGGGAGGAGTGAGATAAGTTTGCTCTGTTAAGAATCGTTTTTGTTAGGTTTGCATTTTCGATGCTGATGCCTAAAAAATTTAGGTCGGATAAATTAAGCTCTGAAAGATCGCAGTCATTGAGAGATGGAGCAGGTGCTTCTTCAGGGATAGATTCTACTTCACTAACAACCTCTTCTGCTGACAATAAGTCTTCTTCCAAATTTTCTTTATCGCCTATAGAGTTTTCTATGTTGGTATCGTCGCTTTCTATTTTTTCACTAGACTCTTCTATAAGAGACTGTTCGGTATCTTCATGAGTCTCTTTGACAGATTTGTATGCAGCGAATTCCTCCAATCTTTCTTCAACTTCTTCACGCGTCATTTCTGCCATTTTTAATTTCTTATTCTCAGTCAAATTTTGATATTATTAGTTTAATAGCAAACGCTAAAACTTTTGAGACAGCTCTTACTTACTATTGAGATTAGGTGAAACAATAGCCTAGGTCCAGAAATAACGCAAGCGTTTAAGAAGGGAATAAAAGTGTTTAATATTCATATGCTTACTAGTTTTTAGTTTTTTTAAGACTTTTTGTGCATAAAAGTCCCATAACCGCTTTATTTAGAATTTTGTTGTGTGATTTTATATTGTTAGCTTACAATGTTTGATATGTTCCACATCACCATTTTTATTTTATTGGCTTAGGAAGGTTTGTTTTTGAGTTATGGATAAATCGACACTTATATATGATGGTGAATGCAGTTTTTGCATACGCTGGGTGGCAAGGTTGAAATGCTTGACAAAGGACCGAGTAGACTACCTACCTTCACAGAGAGCATATGAAAAATTTACACAAATTACCGCTGAGGAGTATGAACGCTCTGTTCAATTGGTCGACCCAGGAGGAAATGTTTTTGAAGGAGCGGAGGCAGTTTTT
>CAJJDL010000090.1 GCA_905182935.1 uncultured Nitrospinaceae bacterium
GCGCAGAAGAACTTAAAAATATCCGTTGAAAGATTAACGGATTTTAGTAAAGCTCAATCGGATCTATCTAACGAAAAATTATCCAGGCTGATTGACATATTAAAAGCATTTGCAATTGAGCAAGGGAAAGTTGATCAGGCACTACAGGTATTTTTAGCAGAACAGGGAAAGATTGAGCAAGTTTTACAAGGGCAGAAAAAGTTGGATGTGGTTATGCAAACCCAAGAAAAAGTAGGCCAGGCATTACAAGGTCAAGGACTCGAGTCAATTTCATCACAAGAAACTATATTAAAAGCTCAGCAGGAAATAAAAAAAGCTTTAAAGGATTTGAGAAATAAGGCTAATGTTAATATTTCCCGCAATGATGATATCTTGAAAAAAATAAAAAAAATAAAATAAGTGTTATATATTAGTGCTTATAATTAACGCTCTTTTGACTATCAGTTAACTGTTTCTAGGTTTTAGGCAAAAGGCATTATTGTCAAGTTTTGTTGAAGCTTGCTGGTTTTAAATAGCAAAACCTCACCTTAGACCTATATTTTTCTAAATTTTTCATGGCAAAAACGCTTATAGAATATGTATGTCAGACTTGTGGACACCGTGCTCCAAAATGGTTAGGAAAATGTCCTGAGTGCGAATCTTGGAATACTCTTGCCGAAGAAAAAACAAAAGGATCTGGTTCGAGTCGAAAGAAGTTAATAGGTACGCTTGACAGTAAATCTGTGCAACCTGTTACTAAGGTTGAAGCTCTTACACAAAGTAGATTGGTTACGGGAATTGGAGAGTTTGATCGCACTTTGGGAGGTGGTCTTGTTGAGGGCTCGCTTGTTCTAATTGGAGGAGACCCGGGAATTGGGAAGTCAACTCTGCTTTTACAAAGTATGGGGGAGATGGCTAAGTCTGGGGCAAAAGTTCTTTACGTTTCCGGAGAAGAATCACCAGCACAGATAAAATTGCGCGCCGATCGTTTGGGAGCATTATCAGATAATTTATTAGTTTGCTCGGAGATTTGTATTGAGGATGTTCTTCAGATGGTTGAACAGGTGCAACCAGACGCATTAGTATTGGATTCTATCCAGACATTCTATACAACAGATTTGCAATCAGCACCAGGAAGCATTGGTCAAGTTAGAGAAGTAGCATTTAAAATTTTTCAATATGTTAAGAAACAAGCAATGCCAGCCTTGCTCATCGGTCATATCACCAAGGACGGTGCTATCGCTGGCCCAAAATCTCTGGAACATATCGTTGATACAGTGATATATTTTGAAGGGGAAAAAGGACATTCTTATCGAATTTTAAGAGCAATTAAAAATCGATTTGGATCAACGCCGGAAATAGGTGTATTTGAAATGCGTCCTGAAGGTCTTGTTGGTGTAGAGAACCCCTCAGATATATTTCTATCCGAACGACCGGCAGATTCAGCTGGTTCGATCATAGTTTCAAGTATGGAAGGGTCTAGGCCTCTATTGGTAGAAGTTCAGGCATTAGTGACTTCTTCTTCCTCGATAGGGATGCCTCGAAGGATGTCAGCTGGTTTTGATCACAACAGAACATCCTTGCTAATTGCTATAATGGAGAAACGGTTGGGACTAAATCTTCAAGGAGAGGACATTTTTATTAATATAGCAGGTGGCCTTAAAGTATCAGAACCTGCGGTAGATATGGGGGTAGCTGCTGCAATCGCGGGTAGTTTTAGAAACCAGTCAGTTGACCCACATACTGTCCTGATTGGAGAAGTTGGTCTTACAGGCGAGGTCAGAGCGGTAATGCAATTGGAAGCTAGGTTGGCAGAGGTCGCACGTTTAGGTTTTAAGAGATGTATTGTCCCTCATTCAATTAAGGGTGATAAGTTAATTAACAAGAATAGCTCATTGAGTTTAATTTCAGTAAAAACACTTTCTGAAGCGTTTGATGCAGTATTCTAATTAACATTATAAATATAACTTTTTCATATAACATAAAAGATGAAAGTTGGCGCTATTATACCTGCGGCAGGATGCGGCAAACGAATTGGCGGATCAATCCCAAAGCAATTTATAGAGTTTAAAGGGGAACCGCTACTCCATCATACTCTGATGGTATTTTCATCCTGCGAGCTGGTCGACTACGTGATTTTGGTGATGCCGCAAGCTGATGCAGATGCAGAAGGGGGAAATTGGTTAAGTAAGTACAAGATCGTTAGAAAAATTGTAATCGGTGGTGAACAGCGACAAGATTCAGTGTATAACGGTTTTAAATCCCTAGAGGAATTAACAGAAATCGTTGTGGTTCATGATGGGGTTAGACCTTTTACTACTCCTCAAATGATTATTTCTACAGTAGAAGAGGCAAGGAAGTATGGTGCTGCTATTACAGCAATACCGGTTAGTGATACAATAAAAAAAGTTGCTGATGGGTTTGTGGAAAAAACTATTACCAGAGATGGTTTATGGCGAGTTCAGACGCCACAAGCATTTAAATATGATTTATTAAAAGAAGCTTTTCAAAAGGCGCAGAGGGATTCATATTACGGAACAGACGAAGGATCATTAGTCGAATACTTGGGTAAGCCAGTTAGAATAGTTTCTGGTTCAGAGTTAAATATGAAAATTACTCACAAAGAGGATCTTATTATCGGTAAAAGTTTGCTTGAGACCTAAAATCGAATCTTGATCCTACAGTAGTTAGTTTTTTCTAAAGTAAGCACACTAATTTTAGTGTTTGGTTTTTTTTAAATTACTTAATTTTTTTTCAATAATATTAAGGAGGTTTTGAATGTTAGAACAAGGTACAAAGGCACCTAGCTTTTCAGTTAAAGATCATAATGGTAATACTGTTAGCCTCGCAGACTTTGCTGGTAAAAAAATAGTGTTATGGTTTTACCCAAAGGCAGATACACCAGGTTGCACTATTGAAGGAAAAGGGTTTCGAGATGACTACGAGAAATTCACTGAAAAAAATACGGTTATCCTTGGTGTCAGCTTAGACAATGAAACTGATAATAAAGCATTTGCCGAAAAATTTAATTTTCCTTACCCTCTCTTATGTGATGTTAATCATGAGATTGCACTCGCATATAATGCCGTCAAGGGACCACAAGATGAATACGCGTCTCGTATTAGTTATGTGATTGATGAAAGTGGAAATATTTTAGAAGCGGTTTCACAGGTTGATACAAAAACTCACTCAGGTGATCTTTGTTCCAGAGTGTGATGGGTCTTGTTTTGAGGAGAGAATGACAGACAAAAAAAAGCAGGTGTTATTCATAAACCCAGAAGAGGCAACGTCATTTGTTTTAAAGGGAATTCAGATTGATCAGCTTTTGCCAAGGGAATTCTGTGAGCAATTTTCTGCCTATGTAGTGCGCATGAATCCGGGGCAAATTAAAAAGCCTAGCTATCATAAAAAGGGTGAGGAGTTGTACTATGTCCTCTCGGGTGAAGGAGAGGCTATCCTGGATGGGAAGGAATATGAATTAAGAAAGGGGTGTTTTTTTAGAGTCCCTCCAGGAGTTGTGCATCAATTCATGACGATTGAGGAGCCAATTTGCATGTTAAATTTTCATAGCCCACCAGTTTTTGCTGATAAAGACACTTATTTTATTGAGTGACTTTTTTCCATATTCCATTTAACCTCTAGGTATAGCTTTACACCGTCTATATTCTTATTTTCTAGAAGGCTACCTTTAAATTTTTTAAGAATAATTTCTGTTTCGGTGATTGTCTTTGTCCGATCTCCGTGTAAATAAATTTCTACAATATTTTTTCCGTTAAGGTGGTGGATTCGCAACTGTGTTTTTTTAAAATTTCCTGTCATATGAGAAAGTAACGGTGTGACTATTAATTCAACGTCGCTTCGCGAAATATTATAAATCGATTCAACTCTACTATCATCATAACCATCTACGTGAACCAGCACATCCTGAGTTTTTTGGTAACGGTTGATTAGATTTCTTCGAACTCTCTCGGCGACTTCATGCCCTTCAGTTACAGTGAGGTCACTATCTACCTGGATATGAACATCTATTAAAATTTCTCCGCCAATTTTTCGTGTTCTCAAATCATGAGATTTTATGACCCCGGAGATCTCATCGATAACAACTTGAATATTCTGAGTATCTTTTTCACTGAGTGCGGTATCCATTAATTCACGGAACCCTCCAAGAGTAAGCTTGTAACCCACTCGTATAATCATGAAGGCAACCACTGCTGCAGCAACTGGATCAAGAATAGGGAATCCGATCATGGACCCAATAATACCAACTAATGCTGCGATAGATGACATTGCATCAGATCGATGATGCCATGCATTGGCAAGGAGCAAGGAGCTATTGGATTTTTTGCCAACCGAATAAGTATAGCGAAACAACCATTCCTTGATAATAATCGATACAAAAGCCATACCAGCCGCTATTGGCTCAGGAATAGGGGGTGACTCGGATTGAATAATATTCCAGCCTTCGTAAACAAGTCCAATCCCAGTAAAAATGATAATAATTCCAATAGCTGTTGTGCCGATGGTTTCGGCTCTACCATGACCATAGGGGTGGTCCTCATCTTTAGGTATTTGGCTTATTTTGTGTGTAACTAATACAATGGCATCAGTAAGCAGATCGGAAAAAGAATGAACCGCATCGGCCACCATGGCAGCACTGTTACCAACTATACCTCCGATGAGTTTGATTACGGAAAGAATTATATTGGAGAGTATCCCGATAATAGTTACTTTTGTTCCCGGATTCATTTTTTTAATTAGGTTTTTTAAATGAGTAATTTTTTTTGAGTTATGTGATTTACAATTTTAACATTGGCTGCAGGAAAAGGATATTTTTTCAAATTCAACAATGAAACCCATTTCCACTGTTGGCATTCAGTAGGCCTGATTTGTTTATTTTGTAATTCGCAGGTGAATGCATGCAGGGTTACGCGAAATTGAGTGTATGTATGCTTGATAGTCATTATTTTTTTTAGAATATTAATAGTAACTCCCATTTCTTCTTTGATTTCACGCTCCAAGCATTCTTCAGGCGATTCTCCCTTTTCTCTTTTTCCACCTGGAAACTCCCAAAGACCTCCCATCAAAGCATTTTTTAATCTTTGCTGGATATAGACTTTATTGTTTTTTATAATAATGCCAGCACTGACTTCTATTTTTTTTGAAGGAATTTTTTTTTTCAAGGGAGGAAACTGCTCTACGGTAAATTTAAGAAAGGCTTCACATTTATTTTTCAATGGACATCGTTGACAGGTTGGTGAATTTGGCATGCATATAGTTGCTCCTAATTCCATAAGAGCTTGATTAAAATCCCCTGGCCTAACATCTGGAACTAAATCTTCGGATTTTTGCCACAATATTTTTTCCGAAGCAGAGGTAGTCCCATTTTCGTTAATACAGAATAACCGTGAGAGGACGCGCTTAATATTTCCATCTAGGACAGGCGCTTTTAATTCGAATGCGATGCTAGATATAGCACCGGCAGTATAACGACCGATTCCGGGGAGTTTTTGTAAAGCTTCGACTGTCTTAGGCAGTTCCTTATTCATTTCTTTGCAAAGAATTTGTGATGCTTTTTTAAGGTTTTTTGCACGCGAATAATAACCGAGTCCCTCCCATAGCTTTAAGACTTTTTGCTCTGGTGCATTTGATAGACTTTCTATAGTTGGAAGGGTTCTGATCCAGCGTTCGTAGTAGGGGATTACCGTTTTAACTTGCGTTTGTTGGAGCAT
>CAJJDL010000091.1 GCA_905182935.1 uncultured Nitrospinaceae bacterium
CTATCGATACTTCCCCCTTATCTTCTTTACCTTGAAGTTTAAAGCGAATTTTTTTCATCGTTTTTATCAGGTCAGCTTTCGAAACTTGAATAATATCGGACTTGACCTTAAGGTTATTCATAGCCAAACTTAGTCCTTTAATATATTTCATCTTTTTTTCCTGTTCCACAGGCAAGATTGAAACGATACTTTCAACATTTCTGACAGTTGAAAGCTTTTCTAGCGCATGATGTTTTCTGATGACTTCTTCAAATGAGTCAGCAAGCACCACAATAGACCAAGCAGATCGACCCGACTCCTCAATCACTTTCATTTCATATTTTACTGCCTCGGTTCCATGAGCTTGGAGGTTAAGAAGATTATAATCAAATGTCACTGTCCTCAAGGAAAACATAGAAAAAATAACCAAAACTATAGAAACAAAAATAATTAAAGGATAGCTTTTAAAAAACTTTGCAACCCAACGGCTTTTCGGTTGTTGCTGATCAAGTGCATACTTAGGTTTTCTTAGCCTCTCCTCCAGACTTATAAAAGCTGGTAATACAAGGACCATTGAAACCATACATAAAAGAATCCCTCCCCCCGATATTTTCCCCAGTTCAACAATACCAATAAAGTCGGTAAAAATCATTCCACCGAAAGCCATTGCAGTTGTCACGGCACCCGTAAAGTTTCCACGTCCGGTACCCTGGACAGTTTTTTGAAGTGCATAAAGGACGTCGCCTCCCATCGTGCGCTCTTCTTTGTATCTCTCTAAAATATGAATTCCAAAGTCTATCCCTAAACCTAGTAAAATAGTAGTAAACACAATGGTAAGAATATTTAGATGACCCACAACAAGTGTGGCCCAACCTATTGACCAGCACAAAGCTATAATAAGTGAAAATATAGCAAGGAGTGGCTTTACTGCTCCGCGGTATGCAAGAATAAATAGTAATGTGATTCCAATTAGAGCTATTTCCGATGCTTTACGAACATCCGATTGAGTTATTTCCATTTCATCAGCCGCAATAACATCTTCTCCCGTTAACCCCACGTCGACACCTTGGAATTGAGAGCGTTCTCCTTTAATTAATTCACGAAGCAAATCAATCGAATCAGAAATTGGATTAGTTCCTTGATTATCTTCGTTTGGAACAATAAAAATAAACATGAGCCGCTCGTTTTCTGAAACCAGATACCCTTTCTCCACGAGAGAACTTTTTTTCCCTGTTAAAAAAGAATTCCAAGGCGAAACGTATGTATCTTTCCCTTGCAGATATGAAAGCATTTGTTTTTCAAGAGCAATAAGAAAACTTAGGTCACCAGTCTTATTTTTTTGATTCTCACCTCCGAGGAACCCGGTCAACAGTGAATTCACCATTCCCTCGCTAATTTCAGCATTAATACTTTTGAAAAGCTGATTAAGACCTGGAGAAGCATTTATTTGCTCTATAAAATCTTGATGAGACTCAATTTTAATTCCAAACTCTATTAATTCTTCCTCCTTGAGATATAAAAGACCTTTTTTCTTAAAGTACTCTGTATCAATTTTATGAAATATAGTTGGGAAAATATGCGGATATTTATTTAACTTAGTCACAAACGAATCTATAAATTTTTTCATTAGTTGCGGATTTTCTCCGCTAACGACTACCATCACTCCATCAAAGTCATCGAATTCTTGTCTATACTTCTCGTAAACTTCTACGTAATTAAGATTTTTTGAGACTAAGTCACCCCGATTATTTTTAAAGGAAAGATTTTCGACTGAAAACCAAACGGATAAACCCGCCAGTAATAAAGAAACCAAAATCACAGAAATGGAATAATTATATGCTAATTGTTCAACATTTAAGAAAAAACGGTCGAATAAACCCAGCGTCTTTGAAGGTTGAGAGTTATCGCTATAGCCTGGCGCAGACATATTTAATTCCTCGCTGCTTTAAAAATTTAATATCAAATCAGATCGATAAATTAATATGCAAAACACCCATTTATCCGACCATCAATACTCTTGTTTTATCATCTAATCGATAAAGTTATAGTCAACATAATTTAAGGAAGGATTTAGAAATACCTTAGGTAGGAATACGGACTATCTTAAAGCTACTGTCCCCAGACAAAAATGACGTTAGTGCATATTACCTGCATATCAAAAGCGATACCCTAAACTAAAAACATGCGCATTGAGCCCAATATTAGGTTTACGCATACCTGCATTAGAAACATGAAAAAGTCTGTAATTAAAAGAATACGACCCTAATTCACGAAAAACTTCAATACCTCCACCTAGGTGGAGTAAAAACTGAAATTCTGAGCCTAACTCGTATTCAGCAGGGCCGTCCCAGTTCTGCATCGAAAATCCAGCACCAGCTAAAAATGTAGGGGCCCACTTTCTCCCAGGTTTAAGAAATTTATACTGCACCATAACAGGAGAAAACCCTAATAAGTATTCATGATCCCGATGGGTCAATTGAGCTAAGCCTGCCTCAACATGCCAATATAGCGCCCCTTGTAAAAGCGAGTCTGGAGCAATAATACCTGTTAAATTTTTCTGCCAATTTGGGAATGCAAACCCAAAGCTAAGGTCCGTCCTATCTCTTCCCGGTGGTAAGTTAATAGTATAACCAAACCCCAATTCTCCCC
>CAJJDL010000092.1 GCA_905182935.1 uncultured Nitrospinaceae bacterium
TATCGCTCTTTTTTCAATAATTTGATAGTCACTTTCAGGAGAAGTAATATTTACAAAAATATTTTCTTTTGTGAATAAACTTTGTGCTACACCTTTAAATTCTTCAGCCACTTCATCGGGATTTTTCTCTACACGAACAAGTAACTCATCCAAAAATCTATAATAAGAAATCCCTTCTACCAGTTCATTATATTTACCTAATAGCGACTGGTATGAATTGAGTCGGGAAAGTACATAATGATTTCCTGAAGATAAAATAGAGTCTTCCATTCCTGCTTTGGAGCTCTTTATTATCTCGATCAAACGTTTAGGATTATTAAAATCATATTCAAAAATTACCTCTTCCCAGATATTAAAAAGGTCATCTAGGTTGCCCATAAGAGCTTTTCCGCTAAAGAAAATACGCGAAAGTATTTTTTTCGGATCATTGACATTAGATGCGGTAAAGTGCCAAGAACGAAGACCTCCAGTATGGATACCCAACAGTTGCGAAATCTCCATGTAACTATGTTTCCGCGTCCCCATCCCTAGCACTAAACTACCAATAAGTGAAAGGTAAGGGATTTTATTAAGAGAAACGTTGAGCGCATCAAATCCAATTTGGACATAAGCTATATTGTTTGTAAATAAATCGTGAAATAAAATTTTTGGTTCCAGTTCTCTTTTTAGTTCCATCGGAAAACGTTCGCTTTTGACTCCGATATCCTGGATATCCAAGCTTGGTAATTTTTCTAAAGCTTCGGGAGTATCCGCTTTGATCTGCGCTGCCTGAAGCTCTTGAGTTTTTTGAACAAGGTTTTCAATATCCTTTAGCGACATTGAATCCTTTAAAGTCCTCATGCTTTTTCTAATCTTAGCGTCTTTCTTCTTCTCTAGGTCTGGTTTTGGTTTGGCAAGCATTACGCTCTGGTGGTTATTATTTAAAAGATATTTATCGATTAAACTTTCAAAGTATCGGTCCGTTGACTTACGTTTGATCTTTTCCATGAGCTTGTCATATTTTAAGTGCATAAAAGGGTCTGCACCGTATAGCCAAGAAGCCAAAGTCTGAATGTTATATACAATTCCTTTTGGAAAACCACCAAAGTTTGATTCACGCAGTTTAAAGTCAACTGAATTTACTGCCGATTTCACCATATCTTCCTCAATCCCTTTATCTACAAGGTTTTTAAGAGTTGAGAAAATAAGTTCCAAAATTTTATTTTCGTTATCACCTTCTGTTCCTTTTAGTCCAACAGCAAAGGTTGTTTCTAAACGATTATCATCAAACCCACCACCGACCACTTCGCTCCCTAGCTCAGAGTCAAGCAATGCTTTCCGTAGAGGAGAAGCAGCCGTTTCAAGCAATAGATAACTTAATATATTAAAGGCTAGGCAATGCTCGTGATTGGTTGACTTATCTAACTTGAACCCCACAACTACAAAAGTTTTATGATCTAGAGATTCACCTTTTGACACTGGATAGAAAATTTCTTTTCGTTTGGGCTTACTAAATCGCCTTTGAGAGCTAATAGCAGATTGAACTGGAATAGATTTAAAATTTTCAAGATATCCATCATCTAAAAAATTTAAATACTCTAATGTATCCCCATCACCATAAAAGAAAATACGGCTGTTAGAAGGATGATAATGCATACTATGAAAATTTTTAAATTCTTGGTAAGTTAAATCTGTAATCGCCTCTGGATCTCCACCTGATTCAAAACCATAAGTTGTACTTGGAAAAAGAGAATGTGCTAAGTGCCTATCTAAAATACTTTCAGGACTAGAGAAAACTCCCTTCATTTCATTAAAAACTACACCTTTATAGGTAATATTTTTATCCGGAAGTTCCAACTCATGGTGCCATCCCTCCTGCATAAATGTCTCTTCCGTAATATTTGGATAGAATACTGCATCGAGGTAAACATCCATTAAATTAAAAAAATCTTTCTTATTACGGCTTGCTACCGGATACATAGTTTTATCAGGGAAAGTCATAGCGTTAAGAAAAGTCTGTAAACTTCCTTTTAATAGCTCAAGAAATGGCTCTTTTACCGGGTATTTACGTGATCCACATAAGACACTATGCTCAAGAATATGAGCAACTCCTCGATCGTTAGAGGGAGGAGTCTTAAATGTCGCGCTAAAAACTTTATTATCGTCGTCGTTCTCCATGACAAGAACTTCTGCGCCAGTTTTTTGATGCGTAAACAGCAAGGCCAACGAATTTAATTCAGAAATCGATTCTCGCTGATTCAATTGAAACCCGGAATAACTTTCCCCTAAGTCAAAACTCATTATTTTCCTTTCATAATTCTATTGATTAAAACATTAGCTTTAAAAAAATATTATTTCATGTAATTTTTATGTTCATTTACTACAATAGTTCATTTAACCAAATCTTACAAACTGCACATTACATGACCAGTTTAGTCTTGATGTCCAAACAAATTGGGCAGTGATCCGAACCCATCACCTTAGGATATATACAAGAATCTTTAACCTTGCTCATTAAATCCTCGGTAACGAAAAAATAATCAATACGCCACCCTATGTTCTTTTCCCGAACATTGGCTCTGTAACTCCACCAAGTATAATGATCAGGCTCCTGGCAAAACTCACGAAAAGTGTCAATGTATCCATGGGAGACGAACTTATCCAACCAGGCTCTCTCTTCAGGAAGAAACCCTGAATTTTTTGCATTTGGCTTTGGGTTTTTTAAATCGATGGCCTTATGCGCTGTATTAATATCTCCGGTAATAACAAGTTTTTTACCTTCCTTACGTAAAGACTCACAGTGATCAAGAAAAGCATCATAAAAATCCATTTTATATTTAAGACGCTCCGGGCCACTGGTACCATTAGGAAAGTATATATTCAAGAGATCAAAATCTTTATACTCTAATCTAATAATTCGACCTTCTACATCAAATCTCTTAATTCCCATTCCAAGATGGATTTTCTTGGGTTTTTTCTTACTTAAAATAGCCACACCACTGTAACCTTTTCTCTGGGCAGGATTCCAAACCGCATGATATCCTTCTGGCTCAGCCATTTCTTTTATAAGGTCATTTGGGGTTGCCTTGATTTCTTGAAGGCATATTACGTCTGGTGCCTCAGTATGCAACCACTCCAAAAATCCTTTGCGAACAGCAGCACGCATCCCATTAACATTCCAACTAAAAATCCGCATATCCAGTCTCTAATCTATAAAAAAATTATGGGTTAATTATATACACAAAAAAAATATCAATGCACGGGTGTTCATGTTCTCATAAAAGCTTTACTGAAACTATGAATAAACCATAAATATGAGATATTAGTTTAAGTTTCATAAATAACCTAAAAATAATGATAAAAATATTTATCTAATGATAAATCATTGCTCTATAATTCTTAGAATGATGATGAAAATTAAAAAAACATGCCTAAACAAGAGTTATTAGTTAGAAACCTCAAAGTATCTTTCTCGACTTCCGAAAAAGAATTAATTGCTGTTCGTGGAATCAGCTATCAACTCAACCAGGGAGAAACACTCGCACTAGTTGGAGAATCTGGTTGCGGTAAAACCGTAAGCGCACTTTCTATATTACGCCTTATTGAAGAACCACCTGGAAAAATTATAAGCGGAGAAATTCTATTCGACGATAAAGACCTGCTCAAACTGACAAAAAAAGAATTACAGGGCCACCGTGGCAAAGATATCGCGATGGTTTTTCAGAACCCAATGACCTCGATGAACCCAGTACTAACCATAGGGGAACAAATAATTGAAACACTCCTACGCCACACACCTCTCTCCCGCAAAGAAGCAAAAGAAAAATCTTTAAAGCTTTTAGAGCAGGTAGAAATTTCTTCTCCAAAAGAAAAATTAGATCAATATCCACATCAATTGAGTGGTGGAATGAGACAAAGGGCAATGATCGCGATGGCTCTTGCATGTTCTCCGCGTATTCTTATAGCTGACGAACCTACCACAGCGTTGGATGTCTTAATACAAGCACAAATACTAGATCTACTAAAAAAAATAAAAAAAGAAACCCAAATGTCTATTCTGCTAATCACGCATGATCTGGGAGTCGTTGCTGAAATTGCAAAACGTGTCATGGTCATGTACGCGGGTGAAATAGTCGAGACTGGACCGGTCCGTGACCTTTTTCGGTCTCCCCTTCATCCCTATACGATAGGGCTTATGAAGTCTATTCCCGCTCTAAAATCTACCAAAAAAATCAATTCAAAGCTAAATGAAATACCAGGAGCTGTTCCGTCACTTTCACAAATTCCTTCAGGATGTCCGTTTCATCCCCGTTGCCCCTCCGTAGAAAATCGTTGTAAAACGGAGAAACCAAAACTTAAACAAATAGCTGATGATTATTTCGTGAGCTGTTGGTTACACGAATGAAAACTAATACAAAATCACCTAAACCTGTCTTACTTGAGGTGAAGAATTTAAAAAAGCACTTTCAGATAAGCACCTTCAACAAAGGCAAGCAAATGGTAAATGCCTTAAATGGTATCTCCTTCCTACTACATGAAGGAGAAACTTTGGGTCTTGTCGGAGAGTCAGGATGCGGTAAGTCAACAGCTGCCCGTGCAATCCTGCGCTTAGTAGAACCAACCTCTGGAGGGATTTTTTATAAGAATCAAAATCTAATTAACATGAAACAAAATCAACTACGCCCTCTCCGTAAAAATATACAAATTATATTTCAAGACCCTTTAGCTTCTCTCAATCCAAGGAAACGAATTAGAAATATACTAGCAGAACCTTTCGAAATACATGGGATCATTAATGTAAAAGAAAAAGCAGAACGGATTATATGGTTATTAGAAAAAGTTGGTCTGTCATCGGACCAATTAGACAAATATCCACACGAATTCAGTGGAGGGCAACTACAAAGAATTGGAATAGCTCGTGCAATTGCATTGAATCCAAGTTTGATTATTGCAGATGAGCCGGTCTCTGCTCTGGACGTTTCCATTAGAGCACAGATTATAAATTTGCTGCTCGACCTGAAAGAATCCATGCAGATATCGTATTTATTTATTTCTCACGACATGACAGTTGTTAGGCATTTTTGCGATCGTGTGGCAGTTATGTACTTAGGAAAAATAGTTGAGATTGCTGATAGTAATTCTCTCTACAAAAATCCACGGCATCCATATACCGAAGCCCTATTAGCTGCGATACCATCTATGGATCCAGAAGCAAAAAAACAGGGTTTAAAAATCATAGGCGACCTACCAAGCGCTACTGATATACCTAAAGGATGTTCTTTTTACTCTCGATGCCCTATCCGAGAGAAAAGGTGCGAACAGTCTATGCCACAACTTAAAGAAATAAACTCTGGGCATCAAGTCTCTTGTTTTCTCCGTGAATAAAAGATTGTCCCTTGCTAAACATATTGTCCAACCTCTCTTTTCTATTGAATCCCCATAAATTCGACATCAAAAACTAAAGTGGCATTGGGTGGAATAGCATTACCCGCACCGCGCTTGCCATACCCCATAGAAGAGGGAATAATTAAAGTGCGTCGCCCACCGACTTTCATGCCCTGCACACCTTGGTCCCATCCTTTGATAACCCGTCCAGCTCCTAACGGAAAGGTGAAATTACCTGGACGATCACGGGAACTATCAAATTTTTCACCTTTATTATCGATGGCGAGTTCATCGAAAAGCCAGCCTGTATAATGAACACTTACCATCTTACCTGAAGTTGCTTCTTTTCCCATTCCTACTTTCACATCAATTTTAGCGAAGTCTCCAGTATCAGCACCGGAATAACCCACAAAAGTAAGACTGAGAATAAGTATGCTTAGACCAAATAAAGTTTTTATTTTAAACATGGTGACCTCATGAAAAATTTTATCAATTTAATGATTCTAGGATCATTATATTAAACCTAATAAATCTACCATAATGTTAAAGACATTATAGATATCGCTTATTCTCTTTATTTCTATGGAGGGTGGTGCATAAAATATTTTTTATAATCATACGATAAACATGCTACCCAATGACCACTATCATCTTGATAGAAATTAGCTATTATGAATTTTACTCGAATTCATTACGTTTGTTTTTATCTCGCATATAAATAAAGCCTTTACTACCACTAGACTGAAAGGTCTTTAAACCTATCTCTGAAAACACAAGCAAGCTAATCGCAAGTAAAGTCCAGGCAGTTTTTGTAACTTTATCGATAATCATAGTCCCTCACGTGAAAGTGCTATAATAAGCTATGGATAAATTAATACGGTTTCTTTTCTGGATTTTCTCTATTTGGGTGTTATTACATGGTTTTATGAAGTTCTACCCAGAATATGCAACCCAACTTCCCTACCCGATCTATTCTCTTTTATACCTGCTGACTCAATAATTATACTACGAGAAAATAACGCTACCTACACTACTATAAAAAACCTCTTAGCTTCCTATCATACTAATTATTTACTACTGAAGGGATAGATCTTGC
>CAJJDL010000093.1 GCA_905182935.1 uncultured Nitrospinaceae bacterium
ACGTCGGTTCTTACAATAGCTGGAGCACAAATGACAAACGATATTGCTATTGGTCTACGTACTCCTAATCAAGATGCAGAAAAAATAAAACATGCTTACGGGTGCGCTCTTTCCTCATTAATAGCAGAAGACGAAACCATAGAAGTCCCAAGTGTTGGTGGAAGAGAAACCCGAACTGTTTCAAGGCAAATTTTAAGTGAAATTTTAGAGGCTCGTTCAAGAGAAATGTTTGAGATGTTAAACCATGAAATAAATACTTCAGGATTCCGCGAAATCATCTCTTCAGGAATTGTTCTCACAGGCGGCGCTGCCAGTCTATCCGGAATGGGAGAATTGGCTGAAGAGATTTTTCAACTACCCGTTCGTATCGGAACCCCAACCCGACTTGGTGGATTGGCAGATGTTGTAGGTAGCCCTATGTATGCCACAAGTACAGGGCTTATTCAATATGGAATAAAAAGCATTAAAGCAGGAACACTACGTGAACTAGAAGGACGTCACTTATTTGATAAAATTTTTAGCCGAATGAAAGATTGGGCTGAAGAATTTTTTTAATTTACCTGGAGAAAAAAAATGGATCTAATAGAGTTTGAACCACAAAACGAGTACTCAGCTTCCATCAAAGTTATTGGTGTAGGAGGAGGAGGAACTAATGCAGTTAATTCTATGGTACGCAACCATACTATGGGTGTAGAGTTTATCGTTGCAAACACTGATATTCAGTCATTAGAAGCATCCCCCTGCACAGAACAGATTCAATTAGGGGGTAACTTAATGCGAGGTCTTGGTGCGGGTGCAAAACCTGAAACAGGTCAACTTGCAGCAGAAGAAAGTGAAGAGCATATTCGCAATATGCTCGACGGATCAGACATGGTATTCATAACCGCCGGCATGGGTGGAGGAACTGGAACTGGCGCTGCTCCAGTCATCGCTAGAATTGCTCGTGAAGTTGGTGCACTCACCGTTGGAGTTGTAACTAAACCGTTTTCGTTTGAAGGTAAAAAAAGAATGCTTCAGGCTGAATCTGGCATCAAAGAGTTGAAAGACTCAATCGACACACTAATAGTAATTCCAAATCAAAAATTATTAAGTTTTGTTGGAAAGCAAACTGCCCTAACAAATGCCTTTGGCATTGTTGATGATGTTCTACAACAAGCAGTAGGAAGTATATCTGACTTAATTGTCATTCCAGGATTGGTCAATTTAGATTTTGCGGATGTAAAAACTATAATGGGCAATATGGGAAAAGCAATTATGGGTAGTGGTTGTGCAGCAGGAGAAAATCGAGCGATCGAGGCTGCTGAAAAAGCAATACAAAGTCCTCTTCTTGATGACTCTAATATTGATGGTGCTCGACAAATTCTTATCAATATAACTGGTGGTGGTGATATGACTCTATCCGAGGTAGATGAAGCTGCAACTCTTATCACTAAAACTGCTCATGATGATGCAAATATAATCTTTGGAACGGTTAATAGCGATACCATGGAAGGACAGATGCGAGTCACTGTCATTGCAACAGGATTCGAAATGAGAAATGATAAAGAACAACCATCTCCAGTGTCATCAAAGAAAGACTTTAATAATGTAGAGAAAGAAACAATGCGTATGGCAGTTGGAGACAACGGATATCGTCACCTTAAAGGTCTAGCAAACGAAATCAAAGAGGAAATTCCAGAGTCAGATGATTCTTTAATCAACCTTGATGTTCCAACATTTTTAAGAAAATATGCAGACTAGAATAGTAAAAAAACCCCCTCAAATAATATATCTAGAGGGGCAACGACTGACAATGGACCTTTAATTAAATTCCATTTAATGACCAATTATAGTGCATATATGAAATAGACGCACTACGGCTTTTAAAATTTTGTTGATAATTTAGCGGAATATATGGCTCTATAAACTTAAGTACTCCGCCACTTATTTTAAAGTCCTCCTCAAACCAGTCAAAAATTAACGATAAAAATATCCTCTTGCCATGAGGGTCTATTTTCATACCCTTCTCTGGATTAGCTAAAAAAATCTTCACCTTAGAATCAAGTTGTTTATTAATATCTTTAGAGTTAAATACATCTTTCGAAAGATCAGGGCAACTTATAGAAGCGCAAACAATGGCAGCATGTATCCTTGGATCTCTCATTTTTCTTAATATCTGATGTTCTATTTCATTTAAACTATATTCCATCCCACCAACTACTCCCGCCTTAATTTTCCATACAGACTTAAATAATCCACCCACATCTTTTATACTTTGTACGGGATAGTTATCAGTAACAATTTTTACTGCGAATACATTATAAACATTAATCCAGAATGCTAGTTTTTCTTCATGTGATTTAAGACTTTCAGGAGAATATAATGCTAAATTATTTACAAGTTTAGAAAAAGTACCATCTATCCTCAATCCACTGTAATCAACTCCATTAAAGAGAACTCCATCTATATGGTTTGGCCTGACGTGTTTCTCCAGCAGAACTCCCCAATCAGAAAAATCAAAAGTTTTTGCTTGTATAGAATTTGGAATAAAACAGTAAAGCAAAACTATCCAAATAAATAATATTTTTATTAATTTCATGACCTGAAAATTCCTAGTTAAACATGTTATTCTAACTGTTATAAATAACTTATATTTATAACAGTTTAACAGCGATATTTTAGAACTCCATTAAAATCCAGTTTAATATTATTAGTATAAATAGATTTTTTGGAGAACATCGCTAAGCATATCTACCAAAAATACTTTCTCAAGTTTGCGCTAGCAGATAAAACATAAAATATGGATATTACCACTGACGGTTTAGCTTCTAAAATTGATCCTCGCGAACTACTTTATGTTTCAGATTTAGATGGCACTCTCCTTGATGGAGAAGGCAAGTTACCCCCTGATTCAATAAAAAGACTCAATCGGTTAATAGATAAGGGACTTAATTTTACTATAGCTACGGCACGTAACTATGACTCAGCTTATCCACTGCTACGTGGTCTAAATCTTCAGCACCCTGTCATCTTATTCAATGGAGTCTACCTTACAGAATTTCATACAGGAACTAACATATTTTTTTCTGATTTTATTTCACCTGAGATGATCAATGAAATACTAGCGCTAGTCGAGCCCCGAGAAATAGCTCCTTTCATATACACTTATGGGGATAATCACTCGGTCTACTACAGGAGTATCAATAATTTTGGGGCTCAAAAATATATTAATAGTGTATCTTCTTATAAAAATATTAAACAAGTAGACGAATTTATTTTTTCTGAATATGAGCGTATATCAGGATTTCTTTTAATTGATACCAAGATAAACCTTGAGCCAATTTACAATAAACTTCTCTCTTTATACCGTGATGAATTAAATACTTATTTCGCGCAAGATGTTTCCAATCCAAACTTTCATTGGCTACAAAGTTTTCATCAAAAAGCAAATAAGGGAATCATGTTAAAACGGATGACTGAGCACCTAGGCATCCCCATTTCAAAGACTGTCGTATTTGGTGATTACATGAATGATTTAGATATGTTTAAAGTTGCAGGGCATTCCATTGCAGTAGAAAATGCTTTGCCCGAAGTAAAGGCTGCAGCCCAACAAATAATTTTAAGTAACATCAACCAAGGTGTTATTATTTATCTAGAGTCAATTTTTAAATAAAAATGTTACAATGTGATGACATTACATTTATCAGGGAAGAAATATGCCAGACTCCGAACAACCTCAAGAAACTGATAAATCAGTTTATCAACGAGATAAAACTGCAAAAGAACCTGTAAAAACTGAACCCAATTTAGAAATAAAACCAAAACCAAAACCAAAGCCTCGAAAGGCTTTCGTTCCTAAAAAACTAGTCAAAGTAATAGATAAACCGCAAGAATACCGTGTGCGGCACATTCGGATTTCCTCTCTTGAAACTGCAAAGATATTTCACAAGACCCTAATCGACTTTCAAAAAGAATTAGCTGCGGAGACTGTTGACGATCCAGACAAGCCCTTTCATGATCAGGAAAAGGTGGAGAAATATTTCATCCGCATTTCTAAAAAATACAGTATCTGTTCAACCCGAGTTATAGGAGGGGATTTGGATTGGATATACAAGGGGATGGTTATCCATGAAGAACTAATTAATCAAGAACTTATCGATGTAATAACTCAATCAGAGAAACATGTCATACCAGAACCTGTCAAAACAAAGTTAGGTTTTCATATTATTCTCATATGCGAAAATAGAGATCGAATAGAAATTCAAAAGAAAAAAGCTATAGTTAAGCCCAAAACTGCTCCCGCCGGCACTAATATCCCTACTTAAAAAAAATCTAACAGATTGGCTTATGTATACCTTCAAAACATTAATTTATTATAGCTAATTTTTAAAATAGCCATATTAATCAATTCTATTTCAGGAATATACCCTTTACTTAGAACCCAATGTCTGTACCCATTTTTTCGCGTAGAATAATCTCGGCAGATGTGTAGTATTTTTTAGTTGTATTACATTTTTTACAGGAGGGAACTACGTTACCTTTGGCGCTTTTACCTCCACGGGCTATTGGTACTATGTGGTCCATCGTTAAAATAGTCGGCTCAAATTTACCACCACAATAATGACACACTCCCTTAGCTATTCTTTCTTTCCACCATTGCGATTGACGTAATTTTCTTCCTTTGGCTTTTTCTTTTCGGAAGGATTCTTCTCCGTTCATATTACTTTTTATGTTCATTTTTTAGCCGATGCACCCATTGTGCCTGTATCAATATTAATGGGTTGCTATTGAGCCGGACAGCACGGACAGTTCCTGACATACTTCCCTGAGGATACCAGTGGGTATCTCCTGTATCGAACTCAAACCCAAGTGCGGCTGAAAGTCTTGTTCGATTCGTCCAGAAGCAACTCCCATAACTAAATTCAAAAACCGGATCGATATGAAGAAAAAAAGTTTTACCACGAGATTGAAATGGGTGCGAAATTTCATATATGCTTTGGATTTCAAGTTTACTTGGAAGCCTCCAATCGCAAAATTCACCAAATTTTTTTTGATTTAATTTCTCTACATAGTTGTTCGCATCGTACCAGCTAATATAATTTCCAGTTTCTCTGTAGGCGTAACCTTCTTGCCACATCAGTCCAGTAAAAGAATCTGTAATAGATCCATTATCGTTATCTATAAAACGCTTTTCTTCCATATTATGTATAGGCTTGAAACTAGAAAAAGATTAGCACCCTTATTTAACTCAATCAATATCGATTTTTTACACTATATGGAGTGTCATGGGTTGAAATTGGTAACTGCATTTTTCGGTACCATCAGGTTCTATCGGATAACGGTGACATAGAAGCGGTTTTTTTTCATAGTCTCCATGAACCTTGCATTCATTGTCAGGCCCAAGTTGCTGGCAAGGAATATTAATTGAATAAAATAGTTCGTTGCGCTCAATACTCTCACCAACTACGCAGATTCCACGGTATTCCATATAAAGCTCTAGCTCTTTCAGGGTCTTATGTTGCCTGAGCGTTACGTCTCTAACTACAGTAATATTAACCGTCTTACAACATTCACCGCATTGATTACATTCTCCGGTTCGTACTAACAATATTCTAGCCTCTGGTCTAAAGTTAATAGCTTATTTAGTTTAATTCCACTTAAAATTTTATTTCTTTTTTTTTGTTTTAATTTTTGGATCTTGGTAACTTGCACTTACAGTCGTGTGAATTCCGCCTCGCACATTAAAGTCCCCTATAACTTCCATCCAACGAGGGCTAGAAACCTCAACCAGATCGTCAAGAATATCGTTTATCACCTTTTCATGAAAAGCTCCCTCGTTTCTATAGGACCAAAGGTAGAGCTTTAAGGATTTTAGCTCGACACACAGTTTATCTGGAATGTAGCGAATTTCTATTTCTGCAAAATCCGGTTGGCCAGTTTTAGGACATAAACAGGTAAACTCAGGGCACTCCATTTCAACTTCATAGTCTCGATCTGGGTGAGAGTTTTTAAAGGTTTCTAAGCTTTTAATTGGGTTTTTGCTCATAATTTATATTATTTTTATAGAAGACCTTGCTTTTAATTATTTAGATTACATAATAATATTAGCACTCTTTTTAAATGAGTGCTAAAATCTTAATTAAAGCACTAAATAAAGGCTTTAAAGACACATTTGCTCAATTTGTGAACCGAATTGTCAAAAAATTATTGTTTAGAGTGCAGTTTATCATTTTTTTACCAAGGAGTAGCTAATGAATATCAGACCGTTGCAAGACCGCATTATGGTTCAACCCATCTTAGAAAAGCAGGTACAAAAAGGCGGGATAATTATTCCCGATTCTGCCAAAGAAAAGCCAATTGAAGGCCGAGTAAAAGCTGTAGGTAAAGGAAAAATTGGTGACGATGGAAAACCTATTAAGCTAGAGATTAAGGTGGGTGATAAAGTTCTCTATAGTAAATATGGCGGAACAGAAATCAAAGTAGATGGAGAAGATTATCTTCTAATGAGAGAAGACGACGTTCTCGGCATAATAGAAAAATAATTTTATTAACTATAGTTAAAGTAATTTTTAAAATTTACCTACTTAATTAAAATTAAAGGAGTATTGCGTCAATGGCTAAACAAATTACATACCACGAAGATGCCAGACATAAAATTATGTCTG
>CAJJDL010000094.1 GCA_905182935.1 uncultured Nitrospinaceae bacterium
AAGAAATTGAAAAAACAATAGTTGGTCAAAGTTATCTAACAGAACGCCTTATTTTAGGTCTCCTAACTGGTGAGCACATATTACTAGAAGGAGTGCCAGGGTTAGCCAAAACCAAATCAGTTAACACTTTAGCCAAAACAATAAATGCTCAGTTTAAACGAATTCAATTTACTCCAGACCTCTTACCAGCCGATCTCATAGGCACGCAAATTTATCAGCCTAAGTCTGGAGAGTTTACTATAAAAAAAGGACCTCTTTTTGCTAACATCATATTAGCAGATGAAATAAACAGAGCTCCCGCAAAGGTACAAAGCGCTTTATTAGAAGCAATGCAGGAAAGACAAATTACCATCGGCGGGGAAACTTTTTCATTATCCAAGCCATTTATGGTTATTGCTACACAAAATCCGATTGAGCAAGAAGGGACCTATCCACTTCCAGAAGCACAAATAGACCGGTTTATGCTCAAATTAAAAATTGACTACCCTTTAAAAGAAGAAGAAAAAATAATTATGCAGCGGATGGCTTCCACTAAAGGAGACGTACAAACTCAAAAAATAGTGGAACCCGAAAGTTTAATAAAAGCTGCAGAGGTAATAGATTCAATCTATATCGATGATAATTTGGAAGACTACATTCTAGACTTGGTAGCAGCAACTCGAAATCCAGCAGTCCAAAATTTACCTGAATTGACTAATCTAGTTCAATATGGAGCTTCTCCTCGAGCTTCAATTTTTCTACATCGGCTTTCAAAAGCTTATGCCTTTATGCAAGGAAGGGGATTTGTAGTGCCACAGGATATTAAGTCGATCGGTTTTGATGTATTAAGGCATCGAGTTATTCTTACATACGAGGCAGAAGCTGAGAACGTATCTACAGATGACGTGCTTCAAAAAATATTTGACACAGTCGAGGTACCTTAAAAATCAAGCCTTAACTAAAGCTCAATTCTTAGGTAGAAACTAATAGTTAAACCAAAAATAAAAGTCTCATAAAACACCCATTAAAATAACTACAGATGAGTTTACTCTCAAAAATTATTTCAAGCTTTAGGGAACCACCAATAGCGCAAAAGGAGAAAAACCTTTCACCTGAGTTAATGCAAAAAATACGCTCCATACAAATCAAAACAAGTCATATGGTAACCGATCTAATGTCAGGGGAATATGCATCAGCATTCAAGGGTCATGGGATGGAATTCAATGCAGTAAGAGAATACACTCCTGGCGATGATGTGAGGCTCATCGATTGGAACGTTACTGCACGCATGAACCAACCTTTCATAAAAGAATTCATAGAAGAGCGAGAGCTGAATGTAATGCTTATTGTTGATGTCAGCTCATCTGGTGAATTTGGATCCACAGGAAAGTTTAAAAATGAAATTGCCGCAGAAGTAGCTTCCATATTAGCCTTCGCCGCAATTCGGAATAATGACAAAATTGGACTCATCATTTTTACCAATAAAATAGAACATTATATTCCACCAAAGAAAGGAAAGTCTCATATTTGGAATGTCATACGTACTATTTTAAGCTATCAACCAGAAGAAAAACTAACGGACATAAACATCCCACTAAAATTTTTATTAAAAATTCAAAAACGAAAGTGTATAACATTTCTTATCTCTGATTTTCAAGCAAAGGATTACGCAACTAATCTAAAACTAGCGAAACAAAAACACGAGTTAGTGGCTATAAACATATCTGACCCTAGAGAAAAAAACCTTCCAGACATAGGTTTTATCAACCTTAAAGATGCAGAGTCAGGTGAAACAATATTAATAAATACGAGTAACAGAGAAATGGCTAAGCGCTTTACTTCCTATGAACAGAAAAGACGAACAAATCTTAAAAAGTATTTTCATTCAATTGGAGTTGGCACAATAAACATTGATACGGGAAAATCACTAACAGATCCGATTATAAAATATTTTAAAACACGAGAAAAAAGGCACTAAAAATGGATGAAGAGAATACAGACATAGGACTGAGCAATAAAATCAAGATACCCATTATCATTCTGACATTTGTAACTATTTGTGCGATGGGAGGAATGTTTATCAAAGTCGTATATTCAATAAATAAATCAGAAAAATCCCCAGACAGTCTCCAATATTTGCGTACCATTGGAGATAAGCTTCAAGATAAAGGTCTCTATGAACAATCAATTGAACAATATATAAAATATTTAAAAAATACGAATATAGATGAGTCATCATATTCGGAAGTCGCTCACAACGTAGGTGAACTTTACATGAGTTTGAGCAACTGCCAGGAAGCATTGGTCTGGTTATTTCATGCTGAAACAATAGGGACTCAATATGCACGCGCAGAAGAACTAAAAATTCATATTGATACTTGCCTAGTTAAGATTAATTCGCCAAAGCCGACTAACCTTAATACAAAGTGACAACCAAATATAAAGCGACAACAAGTATTATTTTTTTTATATTATTTTCTTCAGTTATTGCATGGGCAGATTCGCCGATCACAGTAAATACAAAATTAGACAAACCAAAAGCTACGACAGGTGACATTATTCTCTACACAATAACTGTGACCCACGATTTGGATATAAAACCATCGAAACCCGATTTCACAGTAATAAGTCAATTTGATATACTTGAGACCGTAACCACAAAACCCCTACAAATAGGGAATAAAAGTGAGCAGGAATATTCCGTGAAATTACGAGCTGACAAAGTAGGAATCTACACTATCCCTCCTATCCCAGTATCATTTGATGTAATGAAAAAAAATCAAAGTAAGCCTATTTCAGGGAAAATAACCGCTCCTAAAATCACAATTGAGATTGTATCTATACTAAGAGATCAAGGCGAACCAACCGACATAATCGACATTAATGAGTTGCTTGAAGTTGATAAAGATTGGGTGCCTATCATTTTTTGGGGGTTAAACTTAATTCTATTAATCATAGTTTTATATGCCGCCTGGAAATATCGTGGAGTAAAACAAAACAAGAGTAATGTGCGCAATCTAGATATTCCGATACACGAAATTGCGCTAAATGAATTGGACGCACTAAAACTAAAAGACTTTCTGAATAACGGCGATTCAAGAAAACATTTTTTTGAAATCTCAGAAATCTTTCGCCGTTACCTTGGCAAAAGGTATAAATTTCCTGCACCTGACTGGACAACCGAAGAGATCACCACGTATTTTCAAAAAGAAAATGAACTCGAACTGATTCAAAGAGATGAGATAATTCGCATTCTAGATAAATCAGATTTAATAAAGTTTGCAAAGATTCAAGTTAAAGCAGATGCCGATGAAATAGAATCAGTTCGTAAGATGATAGCATCTACTCGTGAACAGTTGGACATAGGACTTTATTCAAATTAATTTAAAAAACGTATGACATTTTTAAGATTTGAGGATCCTTGGTTACTATTAATTCTGTTACTAATTCCCATACTAGTTTGGCGGGAACGAAGATCAGTAAATGCTATTCTCTATTCATCTATTAGTCCTTTAAAGGAAGTCGGGTTCCACCGCTCGGAAATTTTAGAGATCATCCCAACTATTCTTAGGTTCATCGCTATTGCTCTTTTCATAGCAGCTTTCGCACGGCCTCAACAAGGAAACAAAAAAACCGAAATCATATCTCAAGGAGTTGACATAGTTCTCGCAATTGACACGTCTGGGAGCATGCAGGCGTTAGACTTTAAAGAAAATAATTCCCCTGTTACACGCCTTAAGGTTGTTAAAGATGTAGTCTCTGATTTTATTAAGAATAGAGATAAAGACCGCATAGGGATGGTCGTTTTTGGAGATGAAGCATTTACTCAATCCCCACTCACCTTAGACCATCAAATACTAGATTCTTTCCTTAGCAAACTTAAAATTGGAATGGCAGGAGATTCCACAGCCATTGGATCTGCAATAGGAATTTCAATAAAAAGACTAAAAGATCTAAAGTCTAAATCCAAAATAATTATTCTACTAACCGATGGACGCAGTAATTCTGGGAAAATCTCTCCTCTGCAAGCGGCAGAAATCGCTAAAACTTTAGGCATAAAAATCTACACCATTGGCGTGGGTAAAAAAGGCAAAGCACCTTTTTTAGTGGATACGATTCTTGGAAAACGACTCATTTATCAAAATGTTGATATAGATGAAAAAACATTAAAAAATATTTCTAAAATGACAAATGCACAGTATTTCCGTGCTACTGACACAGAAACACTAAAAAGTATCTATGAACATATCAACTTATTAGAAAAATCTGAGGTGAAAACGCTCGATCATTCGGAGTACACAGAACTTTTTCATTACTTCTTAATCCCAGGTCTTCTATTGCTTATCACTGAAATAATTCTTTCAAATTCTATTATAAGGAAAATTCCGTAATGCGATTTGGGAGTCCAGAGTATTTTTATCTACTGTTGCTATTTATACCGCTGATTTTTTTTCTTGTTTGGTCACAAAAGAAAAAAAAACAACTACTTAATTTGTTTCTAAGCAAGTCACTTGTCTACCGTCTCTTAGATCCTCTTACACTAAAAAGGCTCAAAATAGATACCATTCTGATAGCGTTTGCGGTTTTTTTTCTAATACTTGCCCTAACTCAACCACGATGGGGCTACTACTGGAAAGACCTTACGCAGGAAGGGGTCGATATAATAATAGCGCTAGACGTTTCTAATAGCATGCTCGCACAAGATATTAAACCAAATAGGCTAGAAAGAGCAAAACACAAGATAATCGATTTATTAAACATGCTTGAGGGTGATCGCGTTGGGCTTGTTGCTTTTGCTGGCACATCATACCTACAATGCCCACTGACCTTAGACTATTCTGCTGCTCACATTTTTTTAAATGCTATCGACACAGATTTAATCCCAGTACAAGGCACAGCAATAGGCCATGCCATCCGAACATCTGTTGAGGCATTTAATAATGAAGATACTCAATCACGAGTTATTATTCTTATTACTGATGGCGAAGACCACACAGATGATGCTCTCCCATCAGCAAAATGGGCCAAAAAAAATGGAACTAAAATTTTTGTAATAGGTATAGGCCAAAAAATTGGGGCCCCCATTCCGAATAATGACAAAGAGAATCCAGGATTTAAAAAAGATGAGTATGGTGAAGTAATACTAAGCAAACTCGATGAACCTACTCTTCAAGAAATGGCCTTACACACAAAAGGAAGCTATGTTCGTTCAGTATCAGGTGACATGGATTTACAAAAAATATATCTCGAAAATATTAAACATAACGTTAAAAAAAAGAAAACCAAAACCGAACGAAGACGTGTTTGGAAAGAAAGGTTCCAGTGGATGATTTTCGCATCACTATTATGCCTCTTATTACGCTACGCTCGAAAACAAGAATTTGAAGAAAAAACTAGAATACTTTAATTTTTATTATACATTATTTAAATATCTCAAAACTTCTCAAGCATGACAAAAACACCAAAAAGTTTAATATCTAATACGCTAACAAACCAAAGTTTGATATAATATATATATAAATAGCTTCACCTGACAAAGCGAAACCGTAATACCATTTATATAATAAAATTAATAATACAAAGGACATACAAAAATGCAAGAAAACCAAATGAGAGCCACCAGTATTGATTCCGTCGCCGCCGAGCAACAACGTTTCATGGTTCGCGTTTATAACTGGATGGGCGCTGGATTGGGAATCACAGGAGTAATGGCTTTTTATATCGCCAATACTCCAGCAATCTTTAATGTTGTAATGGGAAATCCCATAATGCCTATAGTTCTTATCATCGCTCAGATTGGTTTAGTTTTCTGGCTAGCTACCAGAGTCATGCAAATGAGTGTAAGCCAAGCCACCGGTGTATTCTTATTATACGCCGGTCTTACTGGCATTACATTTTCCACTTTATTTGTGGTTTATACATCAGCATCAATTACATCCACCTTTATAGTAACTGCAGGCACATTTGGAGCAATGAGCTTTTATGGTTACACGACAAAAAAGGACCTAACATCCTGGGGAAGCTTTCTATTCATGGGACTAATAGGGATAATAATAGCTTCGCTCGTTAATATTTTTCTACAAAGTCCAATTATGCATTGGGTAATAACTTATGCAGGTGTTCTCATTTTCGTTGGATTAACAGCTTACGATACACAAAAAATTAAAGAAATGAATATTTTGGGAAATGAAGGGACCGATGAAGATACAAAGGAAGCTATTCGAGGAGCACTCACCCTGTACCTTGATTTCATTAATCTTTTCTTAATGCTCCTTCGAATAATGGGTGATAGAAGATAAAGCGAAGTTTAGATATAACTTAATTAAAATATATTTTTAAGTTCATAAGAATAAAGCCCTCATCTATTAATTTAGATAAGGGCTTTTCTTTTTATACAAAATAAGAAGGTATGATATAAATTTAAGCTTCTCGTAAACTTTTAATAGCTTTTTTATAGTCTTTGCTATTGAATATAGCAGAACCAGCAACAAGAACGGTAGCCCCTGACTCTTTTACATCCCCTGCATTATCAGGCTTTACACCACCATCGACCTGAAGTTCTATATCATTTTCATAGTTACTCATGATGTCACTCAGATTCGATATTTTACCTAACATTGAAGGAATAAAAGTTTGCCCACCAAAACCAGGATTTACTGTCATAATAAGTACCATGTCGAGTTCATGTAAAATTTCTTCCAAACTCGACAAAGGTGTAGCTGGATTAAGAACTGCCCCAGCACGAACTTTATTTTCCTTAATAATTTGTATTGTCCGATTAAGGTGAGGACAGGCTTCAACTTGAACTGACAAAATATCTGCTCCAGCATCAGAAAATGATTTAATATAACGATCTGCATTTTCTATCATCAAATGGACATCAAGTGGCAGACTAGTGACCTTTCGAATTGATTCAATTACAGGCGGACCAATAGTAATATTAGGGACAAAATGACCATCCATTACATCGACGTGGATCCAGTCTGCTCCAGCATCTTCTACGGCCTTAATTTCATCACCGAGCTTACTAAAATCTGCAGATAGAATTGAAGGTGCAATTATAGCCATATAAAGTTTCCACAAAAAAAATAACAGAGTTTTAAAAAATTCTAAAATACTATAAAAAATTAAAAATCCAAATAAAGAATAATAACATATCAATTTAGCAAAGTACTATACCCATTTAACAAAAAGGCCTAATACTGAAAGACTGGTTATTACGCTATTCATCATTTATAATTTAATTTCAAAAAATTAAATTATTTATTTCCCATTATTATGACCACAGTAACTGATCAAGTTAAAGAAAAATTACGAGCTGTTTTAGTGTTTGATCAAAACATGTTAATACTTGCAGCAATACTTGGATTTTTTGCCGGTTTTGCCTCTACGTTTTTTCGCTGGATGATAGAATTTTTTGAATCTATTTTTTCTATTAAAGGACTTTCGCTTACTGGCATTCCTCCTCAGTTTTATCCATTTTTATTACCATTAATGCCAATGTTAGGCGGATGTTTCATTGGACTAATCTGCAAATATTTCCCTAATGCTGTAAAGGAAAATGGTGTCCATAAAGTTATGCACGCTGTCGCAATGGATGACGGAAAATTACGTAAGCGTACTATTACCTCTTGCGCTATCACTTCATCAATTACGATTGGTTCAGGTGGTTCGGCAGGAAGAGAAGGACCAACCGTTCAGATTGGTTCAGCAATCGGATCTACCATCGGTCAAATCCTACACCTAACGACAGAACGAATAAGAGTACTAGTTGGGTGTGGAGCAGCGGCTGGAATAGCAGCTTCGTTTAATGCTCCTTTAGCAGGTGTGCTATTTGCACTTGAGATTATTCTTGGTGATTTCACCATTCATACATTTAGCCCAATTATAATCGCTTCAGTAATAGGGACAGTAACAGGACGTGCTTTGGAAGGAAACGAAGTGACGTTTAATGTCCCAGTACATGAACTTGTACATCCATCAGAAATAATTTTTTATTTAGCGCTTGGAGTTTTATGCGGAATAGTAGCGCGGTTATTCACTTTTTCATATTTTTACATTCAAAAAATATTCGAAGAAAAAATTCCTACTCCTGATTATATAAAACCAGCGATTGGTGGTCTCTTAATAGGAATAATTTCAATATTCATACCACAAGTTCTAGGCAATGGATATGACGTGATGGAACAAGCCTTAACAGGAGAAATATTTTGGGGTTTAGCCTTTATTTTAGTTTTTATGAAAATAATGTGTACCTCTATTACCCTAGGGTCTGGCGGCATGGGTGGGGTATTTGCCCCATCACTATTTATAGGTGCCATGCTAGGTACAGCATTTGGCTCAAGCGTGCACTTTATTTTTCCGAGTCTAACCGCCTCAGCGGAAACATACTCCGTGGTTGGTATGGGCGCTGTTGCCGGAGCTGTTATGCAAGCACCTCTAACTAACATTCTCATGCTGTTTGAATTAACTAATGATTACACCTTGATTCTTCCAATAATGGCCACTTGTATAGCAGCCTCATATACATATCAGAGATTCACCAAACACTCAATCTATGTACAAAATTTGATTAACAAAGGAATAAATATTCGTCATGGTCGAGAGGCATCGATAATGAATTCCATAAAAGTCCGCGATGTCATGAGTACTGATATCACAACTATTGCCCAAGAAATGCCATTTCGAAAAATTCTTGAAACCATCTCCTATTCAAAAAACTTCTATTTTCCCGTCATTGATAACAAGGGAGATATGACTGGAATTCTTTCTTTTTCAGACATCCGTGAAGTAATATTCGAGGAACAGTTAGGTGATCTTCTTGTAGCTGAAGAGTTAGCTAACAAAAACGTATCCGTGCTAACACCTGAACAAAACATAAATGATGCGATGGAAGTTTTTTCTAAATTAGATGTAGATCAACTTCCAGTAGTTAGAAGTGAAGACAAATTAAAAGTGATTGGTATGTTAACTCGAGGCGATATGATGGCTGCTTATAACAGGGAAGTCTTAGTCTCTGGGTTTGGCCGATAATTAACACCCATAAAGTTAATCAACAACTCTTCCTAGAACCACTTAACTTTAATTTCTATTAGCTGCTATAATTATTTATTTTCTAAAACGAATATTTTTTAATAGCAAAGAATTACTAACCACAGATACTGAACTAAAAGCCATGGCAAGCGCAGCATATATAGGAGTTAGTAATATTCCAAACGTTGGATACAACATTCCTGCCGCAATTGGTATCCCCAAACAGTTATAAGAAAATGCCCAAAATAGATTTTGTTTAATTTTTAGCATCGTCATTTTACTTAACTCAATAGCGTCTCCCACCAGCCTTAAATCATTCCCCATAAGAGTTATATCAGAAGCTTCTATAGCCATATCTGCCCCTGCCCCCATAGCGATACCAAGATCTGCTTGGGCAAGTGCCGGAGCATCATTAATTCCATCACCAACCATTCCCACCAAAAGTCCTTTAGTCTGGAGTTTTTCTATTTTTTTGGATTTCCCTCCAGGAAGAACTTCCGATAAAATATTACTAATTCCTAGTGATCTACCCACAGCTTCTGCCGTATAGATATTATCTCCAGTAATTAATCCAACCTCCAATCCAAGAAACTTCAAACGCTCAATCGTCTCTTTTGCATGGGGCCTAACAGAATCGGAAGCAGTAATTATGCCTGCTATTACTCCAGAAATAGCTAACACCATAACTGTCTTACCCTGGATAGAATATCCGTCTATTTTTTTCACCCAAAAGCCCATATCAATTTGATTCTCGTTCATTAATTTTAGATTGCCAAAAACTATTTCCTGGCCACTTAATAAAGCTATCACTCCGAAGCCTGGCAAAGCTCGAAAGTCTTCGACTTTTTTAAGTTTTAAATTTCTATTTTTTGCAGCCCTAACCACTGCTTCAGCCAAAGGGTGTTCTGAATTTTTTTCTAGCGACGCCCCAAATGTCAAAACTTGTTCAACAGAAAAAGTA
>CAJJDL010000095.1 GCA_905182935.1 uncultured Nitrospinaceae bacterium
ACGCCTCTTCATCTTTAGTTTCTGTGTCGTCTTCTAATTTATCGTCATCTAATGCGTCTTCATCTTTAGTTTCTGCATCATCTTCTAATTCATCGTCATCATCGAGGTCATTTAGAATATCGTCGAGGTCATCTTCCGTATCAGTTTCTGTGGTTTTGGTGTCTGCGGTTTCTGCAACGGTTGCATCTTCTTTTTCATCGTCATCATCGAGGTCATTTAGAATATCGTCGAGGTCATCTTCCGTATCAGTTTCTGTGGTTTCGGTTTCTGCTATATCATCTGCCATGAGATCATCAAGCAGTCCGTCTAAGTCGTCAGCGCCTTCTGAGGTAGTTGCTGTGTTAGTATCAGTTTCTGTGGTTTCGGTTTCTGCTATATCATCTGCCATGAGATCATCAAGCAGTCCGTCCAAGTCGTCGGAACCTTCCGGAGGAGGTTGTTGTTTCTCTTCAGAAGAAGATTGGTTTTCGGCGTGACGCTCTTTTTCCTCATCTACATCAGATACCGATACCCTTTCAGAAGGGACACTTGTAGCGGTGGTCACTTTTTCTTTGGGTTGGTCCGTATTCTGCGGTGTAACTAAAAACTTCTGTTCGCATTTAACGCACTTGAATTCAACACCCTCTGGTTTAATCTCGGGTAAGTCAACATTGTAGCCCGCTTGGCAGTGAGTACAGGTAATCTTCATAACAGTTTGTTTATAAAAAGATTATATCTTTTAGTTTATTATAGATTATCATAAAAAAAACTCATCCGAATCTATATTGCCCAATATTGTTCTCATTATAATAGGATCTCGCGAACCAAACCTTATTTGACATCATTAGAGTCCTCCTATTATAATAAAAAATAGTACGGTTTCCTCTATTTAAAATTTTGCAAAATTCTCAAGATTGTTTGATTTGCAACTCGTTTTTAAATCTCTTTTCTTAAAACTTTTCCTCCTGAATGTACTAATTTTTTGAAAGATCTTATTTCGTGAAGTCTACCATGAGACTTAGTTCGCTTTTCTCCAGTTTAATTGCTGTTCTTATAGTTATAAGCCTTGAAAGTCATCGTAATAAGAGTCCGGAAATTAGATACCTTAATTATTCTTGGATTAACTGGGAAGGTTTAGTATTTGATAACCCCCTCAAATTAATTAAAAAGCATAAAACTATTTATGAAAAAAATCTAAAAAATCAAATTGATCAACAAGTTTTATACTATAAAACTGGACTCAACAAAAACGACCAAAGTAAACTATCTGAATTGATAGTATATGAGAGTAAAAAATATGGCTATGATCCTTTACTTTTAACTGCTGTTATTATCACCGAAAGCTCTTTTAATAACTATGCAAGGTCAAGTAAAGGCGCTTTGGGACTAATGCAAATTCGCCCTGCAACAGGGAAAGAACTAGCAAATGAAGTCAATATTCAATGGAATGGTTCTTCATCTCTTTATGACCCTGAAATTAATATTGTTCTAGGCGCTTACTACTTAAATAAATTATTTATCGATTTTGGTGAACTTGCTTTAGCCTTGGAAGCCTATAATCATGGGCCGTCTCGTTTAAAACGATATCTTAAAAAAGGCTATCGACCAAAGCGTTACTCCCAGAAAGTTTTTAAAAACTATAATGGATTGATATACCCGTCGATTTAATTTTTAGACCCTTTCTTATCGGGGCTACTGACCATATACTTGAGTTATGAAAACTAGGGATCTATTTATTTTAATTGCCTTTAACCTATTCTTTATATGAAATATATTTATGTTGTATTATTTTTGTTTTTTACTCTGTTTTTTGCAACAGGATGCATAAAATCAGACCTCCCTAATGCTTTTAATGGGGTTTTTGATGAGGAAAAAAACAATAAAGTGATTAGTGAGTATTGTACCAGGTGCCATATTCATAAAGAATTTTCTTCTGAGAGTCATGTTCAAAAGGTTCGTTTAAAATATAAAAGAAAATTATTTCGGGTAGCTCGGGAGTGTAGGGTATGCCATTATATTGAAAAAGAGTGGTCTTATAACCATATTTTTCGTAAAACTCGTAGGCCGAATCAAGTTAAAAGGGGTATTTTTAAAAATTTCGAAAAAGAATTTTTGAAAAAAAAGTGATTCTCTTAAAATCACTTTATAAAGCTCCTTGACAAAATCGTATGTGCTCTCTGGAGTTATTTATTTAGAAAAAAAGTAAAATTAACGATTGGTTTAATTTTTTAAATTAATGAGCAGGATAATCAAAATTAGATAGTTTTGATATTTTTTAGAATAGAGTAGTTATGTTTGAATTATTTGAAAAAAATATATTTTCTCAAAAAGGCCTAACTATCTGCTTGTTAGGAGTCTTATCTATTTGATTTTATTGGTTTTATAAAGGCCGCCCTTGGATTGGGCGGCCTTTTATATTTAAAGAATACTAGAGAGAGCTTTTTAAAGTTGGCGCTGGCTTGAATCCAACTGTTTTGCTAGCCTTAATTTTTATTTCTGCCCCAGTCTGAGGGTTTCGACCCATTCTGGCTTTTCTATTCCTAACAGTAAAAGTTCCAAAAGAAGGGTAAGAAAATCTTTTATCTTTTTTTATGGATTTTCCAATGTTTTCAAATGTTGCATCTACTATATCCGAAACTAATCGTTTCGAAAGTTCATCACCTTTACAGCTTTTAATAACAGATATTATCAATTCATCCTTTGTCATTTAATTCATCCTCTATAATTTGGTTTCTCCTCCAATTACCTGCTTGTAATTGCTAGTGTCCATTATAAAAAATAAGTTAAAAATGTAAAGAAAAATATTTATTTAAAATGTTTATTAGGAGGTACTTCTTACTAAATGTAGCTTTTTTTATTTTTGTTTGTTTTGTTTGTGGTTTAATTTGAGAAATAAATGTTGTTTTATTGTACTTGAAGACTTAAAATTTTTTCGGTAATTAAATTAAAGAGGCTCAGTTGTGGCACTTCTAAAAGTAGCTAAATTAGGGGATCCAATTTTACGGGAGAATACTCAATTAGTTAACTTAAAGAATTTGAATTCTCCAGACGGGAAATTGCAACTATTGATTGATAATATGATTGATACGATGCGTAAAGAAGATGGTGTTGGTTTGGCCGCTCCTCAGGTTTTTGAGTCTTTACGTTTGGTTGTTATCGAGTGTTCGTTTAATGATAGATATTCAGAGGCACCAAATATCCCCTTAACCGTATTGGTCAACCCCTCGATCAAACACTATGGCGAAGAGACAGCCATGGGCTGGGAGGGGTGTTTGAGTTTAAAAGATTTACGTGGACTGGTCCCTCGCTCTACAAAAATAACAGTAGACTATTTTGACCGCGAAGGTAATCCTATTTCCGTTAATGCCGAAGGTTTTCCAGCGGTAGTCCTTCAACACGAGATTGACCACCTGCACGGGAAAGTATTTTTAGATCGTATGTCAGATTTAAGCCAATTGTCCTACTTAGAAGAATTTGAAAAGTATATTGCGAAAAAAGAAAACTCTTAACTATATTAGCCACTTTATCAAAGCCTTGATGTGACTGAATCTACTGTATTACTAGAAGAAGAGATCCTGAGGCTATATCGTGAGCCAATTATAGGGGCTAGCTACAGCAATACTTTTGGTGAGGAAAATATTAAAAATCTGGTTAATACGTATCGAAAACTAGAAGAAGAAAAAATGATGATTATGCGAACTTTTCTAGTCTCCTTCTCCAAGTCTTCCGATTTGGCTACTAGTTTTATTTCGGTTGGTGTTCTTCATGCCTTAGACATGAAAAAGGAATTGGATGAAGCATATCAATGGGCTCAAGGGCTTGATGATAAAGAAAGGTTTATTCATCATTTTGATATTGGTAAGTCTCTAGCCGAATACTTCACTTAAAAATTTTATATTTATTTTTTTTGCAATTTTATAAATATACAGTTGACTTTATTTAGATTTCTTAGGGTTAGGTTTTAATCCACTTTCCATTTTTTTAAATTGGCTCCCAAAGATTAAAAATAACACCCATAGTATGCCAGGGATTATATATAACCCACTCACCCATAAAATGATTGATTGAATGGTCATCTCTAGGCTATCAACAGCGACGCCAACCATCCCATTGCTGATTCCCATAATTAAAGTTAAAAGAGCCATTTCGGTTCCAAAAATTCTTCCTAGAAACTGCCTGTCTGCTTCTAAGTGAATGAGAGCTGTACTAAAAACCCATACTATTGATCCGAACATTCCTGATAACCCGATAGATAGTGAGGCGCTCAATAGACTGTTGGAAAGGGAGAAGGTGTATAAGGTAAGACTTCCTAGAAAAAAAGATATCGCAATGGCCCATTGCAGTACTTTGGGAGAATCTCCAAACCACTTTCTTATTAAAACGGGTCCTATTGCAGCGCCAATTCCTCTACAGGAAAACATGATACCCACTCCCCTAGATACTAAAGTAGGGTCCGACCACAAACGACTAGCAAATAAAGGAATCAACGTCATAATACCGCCTTTAATAGCCATACCAGATTTTAATAGGGCAAGCGCGAGAACAATTGGTTGAGCTAGAAGATAGTTTCCACCTTCGATGAGTCCCTTGAACCCACTAAAGCTATTTTTTATAGTTGGCTTAAGTTCATTTTCTGGGTTAGCTATTTTAATGATAAAGCATGCTGATAATAGAAAGGTTAATGCATCAAGGATAAATGCTGTTCTGATTCCAAATAAACTGACTACAAATCCACCCAATGCTGCGCCTAAGGCAAGCATAATTGACCAGGTAGCGCCGGATAGTGTATTGGCTGTTACCAGATGGTTCTTGGGTACAATTGATGGGATTATTGCGCTTCTTGCTGGTTCAAAAAATCCTGTGAGAGCAACTTCAAATAACGTTAGTGTATAAACGAGCCATAAGTCGGCTCTACTTTCCACTATGAGAAAGCCAAGGACAGTAAAACAACGCAGGATATCACTTACGATTAGTATAGTTTTTTTATTCATGCGGTCGATCACAACACCGGCAAAAGGACTTATTACTACCATGGGAAGTAATTTCGCCATCATGGCTGCTGCCATTGCCATTCCAGACCCCGTGAGCTTAAGAATCAGGGCATAAAGAGCAATACTATTGATCCAGTTACCTAATTCGGAGATAACTTGCCCGTACCAGAGGTTTCTAAACGCGGAGTTTTTTTTGAGAAGAGAGAAATATCCTATGGGATTGATGTCCGATCTTTCATGTTCAGGGGCCTTCATAGGTTAGCAGAAGTATTGGAAGTGAGAAAGTTTATATACATATTACC
>CAJJDL010000096.1 GCA_905182935.1 uncultured Nitrospinaceae bacterium
AAATTTGTATGCTAAGTGATCCGATATGAACCCAACGTCTAGCTCCATAAGCCGAGTCACCACTTATTACAACATAAATAAGAGCTAAAACAGTTAGGCTATAGATAATGTACGCGTGCTGACTAAGTATGCGGTAATCAATTGCAATGGCGATGGACATAGCTACTAAGCCCAAGAGAATCCAGTAAATTTGCTTAATGTAAAGTTCTCGCAAGAAAGGTTTAGGTTGACCGTGGTTGGCGCTATTTATGACTATTACGCCAATAATTGAAATAAAAAGAATGGCTGCGAACAAAAACCAATTAAAATTAGATGCTTGTTTTTGATTGATCATATAAAACAGTGATAATATCACATATATAAAAATTATGAATGATCTTAGAATAAAGTTAGTTGAGAATCATTGAATGATTGATAGTTTTATAACTAAAGGGATAATTTAATTCCACTCCTGATTCCCCTATGATTGGATGGTATACTTGGTTTGTAATTATTCAAAACTTTGATGATATTTTTGCGAACGGATTATTTTTTAGAGTGTTTACATCCATTTAATATTTTATAAATAGGTTTTTTTTATTGCTTATTTTTTTAGTCTATAGCCGTTAATGCTCTACCTTCGCCCACTTTCAGTATTTAAATGCAGGTTTTTCCACAAGGTATAAACATTTTTGTGGAAATACTTAGTCCTCAAGTGAATACCAAGCTTAATCTATCTAAAAATAGGGCTTTTAAAATTAGGTACCTTAAATCGAGCAGGTATTACTTAACTAAGTAGTCTAATATATAAAAAACCTTTATTTTAAAGAGTTATAGAGTGTATAAGCCAACTAAGTCATTATTTTCGTTGTTAGGCATATATTAACTAATCGTCAAAAAATTGTTTCTTTTAGGTCCTTTGATTGTATGGTTTTATGGGGTTTATTTTTTTTCTGCTAAGAAAAGCCTTTAATAACAGGTTGACTGGCTTTGTGTATTTCTTTATAGACATTTAGCCCTTTTAAAAGGCGGGTTTTATGGGTATAGATTTTAATGGTTGATTTTGTGGAAAACTTAAATATTCCAAGGAATCCCCCTCTCTCAGAATAGTAGAGATATATTATTTACATTAATTATTGAATTTAAATGAGTTAGGCGGTTATCTGTGCATCTCTGAGAAATATATTTACTTTAGAGAGTTTTGTTTCTATTGGTAATAGAAATTAATCAACAGTTTTTTCACATTTATCATTTATTGTAATAAAGGTAAGTTGCCCCAATATTATAATTGGAAAATCTAAAGTTATAAAAAAATAGAGGCTTGTTTATCTATGGTCAGATAATTCTTGATACTAATAGGAAAATACCCTTAGTCTTAATTTTGACGATATGTTATCAGATAATTATCGATGTCTGTAGGAATGGGAGCTTCAAAAGCTAATGACTTTTGGCTGGTCGGATGAGTGACTTCTATTCTAAAGGCGTGTAGAGCTTGGCGAGGAATTTTTAGGTAGGGTCCTGTTAATATACCGCCATACAATTTATCACCAAGAACAGGATGGTGAATTGATGCTAAATGGACCCTAATCTGATGGGTTCGTCCTGTTTTTGGAAACAGTTTAAGATAAGAAAAATGACCAAAGGTTTCTAGCACCTCATAGTATGTTTCTGCTTGGCGACCTTGATTACAACTGGCGGTCATTTTTTTTCGGTTAGTTTTGTGCCTTCCTATCGAAGTATTGATAATTCCAGAAGAAGACTTCACTACCCCACGTACTAGTGCTAGGTAAGTTTTTTTAATTGTCCGGTCTTTAAATTGGCTAGATAGAGCTCGGTGCGCGGCTTCAGTTTTTGCAACAAGTACGATTCCAGAGGTGTCTTTATCAAGGCGGTGCACAATGCCCGGTCGTGCGACTCCACCAATTCCAGAAAGATCAGAGCAATGATTTAAAAGGGCATTAACTAAGGTACCTTTTGCGTGACCTGGCGCCGGGTGAACTACCATTCCAGCGGTCTTGTTTATAGCTAATATTTGTTCGTCTTCATATATAATGTTAAGAGGTATTGATTCAGGCATTATTCCTGAAACGGAGGGCTCTGAAATGTTAAGAATTATTTTATCGCCAGCTTTAAGTTTTTGTTTGGCCTGCGCTGGGGAGTCATTGACAAAAACATGGCCGAGCTCTATTAGTTTTTTTAGGCGTGACCGACTAAATTCGTCCTGACTTTTAGCAAGAAAAACATCCAGTCGGAGTGCATTGTGGTTGGAGTCAATAAAATATTCTAGCCTTCTCATCGATGGGATATATTCGCAATGGATATAAGCTATTTCTCCATTAACCTCGGCATCAGTTCAACTAAGTTGCAGGGTTTATGGTTACTGTCCAACTGATGAACGATTATCATGTCCCAAGCATCTTTGCAAGCGCCAGTCGATCCAGGTAAGGCAAAAAGGAATGTTCCATTTGCTACTCCTGCAGTCGCGCGTGATTGCATTGTAGAGGTCTTGATATTTTGATAGCTCAACGACCTAAACAACTCTCCAAAACCTGGGATAGATTTTTCATACAAACATTCGAAAGCTTCGGGTGTTACATCCCTTCCTGTAACACCAGTACCTCCTGTAGCTATGACTACATCAACTTTGGATGAATCAATCCATTCTTTAAGGGTTTCTTTAAGTAAAGAGAGCTCATCTTTGACGATTCTTTTTTCTGCTAGCAGATGCCCGGCATTTATTAGACGTTCCACCAAAGTATCACCCGACTTATCGTTTTCTTCCGTTCTTGTATCACTCACGGTAAGAACGGCAATATTTACTGATTTACCTTTTTTTGTATCATTCATAAGTTATTTCAGTAGTTTATTAAAATAGATGGGTCGATCTATGTATTCGGTTGTGCATAGCCCTTAAACTGGTACTTGGCGAATAAACTTTAAACTGTTATTTTGAAATGATTTTTAAAACGGTTCCTATTCTATTTTCAATAGAAAAAAAACTAGTTTCCAATCATAACATAAAAGAAGAGATAATTAGTTATGCCAACAGCTTTAGTTACGGGAGGTGCCGTTCGTCTAGGCCGTGCCATCGTTCTTCATCTTGCAGGGCGTGGATATGACATTGCTCTTCATTACGCAACTTCCAACGAGTCTGCGGGGGAGACAGCGCACGAAGCGAGAGAGTTGGGAGTTCGGTGTGAAACTTACTGCGCTGACTTCACCAGATTGAATGAAATTTCACTCCTCATGGGTCGAGTCTTAGGAGATTTCAATTCACTTGATATTCTTGTTAATTCAGCAGCAAAATTTATTCAGCAAAACCTTGAGGAAACATCCGACCGGGGACTCCTAGACACTATCAATATAAATTTAGTAGCGCCATTTACTTTAATGAGAGAATTTAAAAGAAGGGTAACTAGCGGCCTAATTATAAATATTTTGGACGAACGTGTTTTGAGAAGGGTTTCTTCCTTTGGCGCTTATTCAGTTAGTAAGTCGGCGTTGGCCCATCTTACTGAACTCTCTGCTGTAGAATGGGGTGAAACGGTTCGTGTTA
>CAJJDL010000097.1 GCA_905182935.1 uncultured Nitrospinaceae bacterium
TAGAATAAATCGATAAAGAATAGATACTGTTAATACTCTCTTAGTGTTGCCACGGGGGGGGGTTGGTCATTTGTAGATTGACCTTGTGTCTGCTGCGCAACCACTTTTTATAAGGATATCGATAATATGTTTAAGCGATTTACAGAGAGAGCTCGTAGAGTCATTATCCTTGCGCGAGAAGAAGCTGAGTTGTTTCGCCACGAGTATCTTGGCACAGAGCACATATTACAAGGTGTTGTCAAAGATGGGGGTGGAATCGCGGTTGCAATAATTCAAAAAACAGGTGTTGATTTAACAGAAATGAAAAAAGAACTAGAGAAAAATTTACCACGTAGTTCCAATTCATTAATTATTGGAGATATCCCGTTTACCTCTCGCGCAAAAAAAATCTTAGAATTTGCTGTCGAGGAAGCGAGGTCCATGAACCATAACTATATTGGCACAGAACATCTACTTTTAGGTTTGCTAAAAGAGAAAGAAGGAGTGGCCTGTAGAATTTTAAATGGCTTTGAAATTTATTTCGATGATGTTAAAGAGAAGATTGTGGCCATGTTTAAAGAGCCTGCTGAAGCAGTTAGTAGTGGTGAGACAGGAAAGACACCGACTCTAGATGAATTTAGCCGAGATTTAACTAGGATGGCAATTGAAGGGAAGCTTGATCCTGTCATTGGACGCGCGAAAGAGATAGAGAGATTAGTACAGATTCTTAGCCGGCGAACGAAGAATAATCCTGTTTTGATTGGGGAACCTGGCGTTGGTAAAACGGCTATAGTTGAAGGGCTAGCGCAGCTTGTTGTGGAACGTGAGGTGCCTGATACTTTATATGATAAACGAGTTGTTTCTCTTGATCTTGGGTCGTTAATTGCGGGAACAAAGTACCGTGGGCAATTTGAAGCGCGTCTTAAAGGGATTATGAAAGAAATCATTCAAAATAATAATATTATTTTATTTATAGACGAATTACATACTTTGGTTGGTGCTGGTGCAGCAGAAGGTTCTGTAGATGCTTCAAATATGCTAAAGCCGGCATTATCTCGCGGCGAAATTCAGTGTATTGGTGCAACCACCTTAGAAGAATATCGTAAGTATATTGAGAAAAATGGGGCTCTTGAGCGCAGGTTTCAGCAAATCGTAGTTAATCCGCCTTCGGTGGAAGAGACGATTGAGATTATTAAAGGACTCAAGGTACCTTATGAAATGCACCATAAGGCAAAAATCACCGATGAGGCTATTATTACGGCTGTCAGATTCTCGGACAGGTACATTAGTGACCGTTATCTTCCTGATAAGGCTATTGATGTAATTGATGAGGCAGGGTCGCGTGTGCGTTTAAGGAGGGTGAGCCAATCTCCTGAGATGAAAAAAATGCATCGTGAAATTGATTCCATTGTCCGAGAAAAGAAGGTTTCTATAGAAAATCAGGAATTTGAGAAAGCCGTTGAATTGCGTGATAAAGAGGAAGAACTACGTTCAAAGCTAGATAAGGAAAAAGATAGTTGGGAGAGTGAAAATAAAAATATTGAGGAATCTAAGATCACCGATCAGGATATTGCTGCTGTTGTGTCGAATATGACTGGTATCCCTCTTTCTAAAATTGAAGAAGGTGAGAGCGCTCGATTGCTTAATATGGAATCAGAATTAGCCGCCAAGGTAGTTGGTCAGGATGAGGCGATTCAGGTTCTTACAAAGGCGATTCGAAGATCCCGATCGGGTCTCAAAGATATACGACGCCCAATAGGTTGTTTTTTGTTCCTTGGGCCAACTGGTGTTGGGAAAACAGAGCTGGCAGGGGTGCTTGCAGAGTTTATGTTTGGTAATAGAGATGCACTTATTCGACTCGATATGTCAGAGTATATGGAAAAATTTAATGTGTCTCGTTTAACGGGAGCACCTCCAGGTTATGTAGGGTATGACGAAGGGGGACAATTAACGGAGAAAGTTAGACGTAAACCCTATTCTGTCGTTTTATTTGATGAAATTGAGAAAGCAGACCCCGATATTTTTAACCTATTATTGCAGATCATGGATGATGGACGCCTCACTGATAGTTATGGACGCGTGATTGACTTTAAGAATACTGTAATTATTATGACTTCTAATATAAGCTCGCGCTCCTTAGATAAGGGTACGTCGTTAGGGTTTCATAAAGATGATCTTGAAATGAGCCATGATCGAATGCAAAAAGATTTAAAAGGTGATCTTAAGCGCATGTTCAATCCGGAGTTTTTAAATAGGCTTAGTGAGACCGTGGTTTTTAGACCATTAGATATTGATCATATTGTTAGTATACTGGATGTTCAATTACTGCAGATTAATGAACAGTTGATTCAGCAGGGATTGACTTTAGACGTTACTGTTGAAGCTAAGAGATGGTTGGCAGAAAAGGGATATGATAAGAGTTTTGGAGCTAGACCTCTCAAACGTGCCCTTCAGAAGCATCTTGAGGATATTTTGTCAGACGAAATGCTTAAAGGAAGATTTAAAAATACTGGAGTAATAGAGGTGAGCCTCCAAGATGATGCATTGGTTTTTACTGAGAAATCAAGTGTTGCCATCGCATGATTAAAAGTTGGATGGGTTGAAGAATAAAGTAACTTTCAAATCGGCGTAAATTATTGTAAAGTATTAGGGTTTTAGGTCCGAAGAGACCGAAAAGCCCTAGTACTTTTTTTTTGGGGCAATATTGGCCTTGTTATGTTTAGGTAATAAAACTCTTTTAGAAACAAAGGTTTTTAGTTAATGGTGAAAAAAAGTAAATTTTTTCTATTTTTATTGGTACTTTTATTTTGGTCTGTCATAGCAGCTCATGCTTTTGCCCAGAATGAAAGTATAGTCAGTTCAATCAAAATTGAAGGAAACAAACGTGTGGATAACTCTACCTTTCTTTATTATATCAAAAGCCGAGCAGGAGAGCCTCTTTCGAGAACCCAAATTAGTAAGGATATTGAGCAGCTATATAGTCTTGGGCAATTTAAAGATATTCGTGTTGAAACCCGAGAGAGATTGAATGGTTTGGAACTGGTTTTTTTTGTCGAGGAAATTCCATCCATTGGTGATGTGATTCTTTATGGGACCCATGAGGTGAGCGAAGAAGATATACGTGAAAAAATAGGACTGAGGCGTGGTACAACTTTTCAGGAATATATGATTAAAGAGGCAAAAGAAAAAGTCAAATTATTGTATCAAGAGAAAGGGTTTTTCTTTGTTGAGATTGATACTGTCTCGAAAAAATCAGCTGAAAATTTAATGAATATTCATATGCGAATTAGTGAAGGAAAAAAAGTAGGAATTAAAGAGATACGCTTTTCTGGTAATAAGATTTTTTCTGCAGGTGATCTTAAGGATCAGATGGAAACAAACGCAGAATCATGGATATCCTTTATTGATGAATCTGGAATATATAAGAAGGATATATTAAGACTGGATATGTTTAGGCTGGAGGGATACTACCAAGATAATGGTTATATACGCGTACGGATATTGGAACCCAAAATTAATATCAATAAAAAAAATAAAGAAATAAGTATTTTTATTTCTATCGAGGAAGGTGCTCGTTACAGGATCGGTAAAATATCAACTGACGCGAATGAAATTATATCAGAAGACGAAATTCTAAAATCTATACAAATTAAAAGCAAGGATATATATAGCATGTCAAAGGTACGTGCGGGTGTCCTTAAAATAGCAGAGCTTTATTCAGAAAGAGGTTACGCATACGCAGATGTTAATCCGGTAGTAAAGGTAAATGATAAAACTCGAACGGTTGACTTGAGTATAGAAATTGATAATGGGCGTAAAGTTTATGTTGGTGAAATTAGCGTGATAGGTAATACAAGGACAATTGATCGAGTCATACGACGAGAGTTTCGTCTAATAGAGGGAGAGCTCTTTGATAGCGTAAAGCTAAAGCGGAGTAAGCAGCGTATTAATAATCTTCAGTTTTTTCAAGATGTAAAAATTGATACGCGGCGAGGTAAGGAATCCGACTTAATTGATATTATAACAACCGTAACTGAACGTCCAACAGGTTCCATTAACGTTGGAGCCGGGTTTAGTTCCAATGAAAATTTAATTTTTAATGCAGGAATTTCTCAAAATAATTTTCTGGGCCGAGGACAAAGAGTTGTATTTTCAACTAATCTTTCGTCTAGAAGGACAGACTTTAATCTATCACTAACAGATCCACGAATATTTGATACAGAAATTTTAGGTGGAATTGATGCATTTAACCGTAAAACAGACTTTTACAGCTATCAGTCACATAATACGGGCGGCGGATTGCGTTTTGGTAAGTCACTTTCTGAGTTTGACTGGATTGGTATAAATTATAGATATGAGGATGTAGAAATTACTGATGTTAGTAGCACTACGGGGAGCGCTTATTTGAAGAATGGATCACGGGTCACCAGTCGAATTTCTCCAACTTTTATCAATGATACCAGAGATGATTTTTTAAATCCTTCTTCGGGATCGCGTCATGTGGTACGATTCGGTCTAGCGGGCCTTGGGGGTGCCAAATTTCATAAAATGAATTACGAAGGAAGTTACTATCGACCCCTTGTGGGTAAACTGGTTGGAATGGTTCATGGTACTATTTCCTGGGCTGACGGCTATGGCGATGAGAGTCTACCAATATTTGAACGGTATTATATGGGAGGTCCGAGATCCCTTAGAGGGTATACGATTAAGAATATTGGGCCTAAAGATGATATAGGCAATCCATTAGGCGGGAATCAGTCAATATTGTTAAATTTAGAGCTCCAATATCCTTTTACAAAGGGGCTTAGGGGCTTTGCATTTTATGACCGCGGTAATTTATATGGAGGTGGCAATGACGTGAGTACCACATCCACTACTTGGGATTTAGGAAAAATGAGAGATAGTATTGGAGCAGGTGTACGCTTTATGAGTCCAATGGGACCTTTAGGTTTTGCTTATGGAATCAAATTAGACCAAGCAACTGGCGAGCAATCAGGAGAGTTTCACTTTTCAGCAGGTAATTCATTTTAATTTTTTAACAGGGATTTTTTTTATGTTTAATAGTTTTTTTAGACCATGTCAATTTATAAGCGTACTCACATTTTTTATTCTGTTCTTCTTTTTTATTCAGGCTAATCCTAGTGATGCAAAAGATGTAAGAATCGGTGTAATTGATATTCAGAAAGCAGTGTCTAACACTAAGGAATGGAAAAAAGAATTTAGTTCCTTTAAGGTTAAATTTGAAAAAGAAAAAAAATCCATCATTACCAAAGAAGGGCAAATAAAAAAAAAGATCCAAGATTTCGGTAAGCAGAGCATG
>CAJJDL010000098.1 GCA_905182935.1 uncultured Nitrospinaceae bacterium
AATCTCTTCTTGAACAAAAGCATGTAAGACACGAATACCTGCAAGGTTTTCCTGTACATGTGATGTTATTCTTGAAAGATGTGCTTGCACTGCTTCATGACGATAACCAATCTCGGGAATAAATTTATAAAACAAAATAGAAAGAACTGGAAGGGGTAAAAGAGCAACTAAGGTCAATGATGGGTTAATCCACAGCATCAAGCCTACACAACTTACAATTATTACGACACAATCAACTAAAATAAGTAAACCTAACCCAACAAAGTCACGGACAGCACGTAAATCGTTGGTTGCTCGAGAAATAAGATCTCCTATTTTCTGCTTTAAAAACCAAACCTTATCTAGTGAAATGAAGTGCGAAAAAAGATTATTAGAAATATCAGTCTCTACTTTACGGGATGAACCAAATAAATATTTTCTCCAGCCAAAACGTGATGTAGCCTGAACTATAGCCACAATAAAAAGGACCCCACCAAAGCCAGCAAGTTTGATGTTCGACGGATGGTTTGGAAGTTCATCCACAACTAACTTTAAAAGCCAAGGAATCATCAGTCCAGCAATATCAGCAAACAAAAGCGCAATGATACCAATCGTCATTTCACGACGATATTTAAGCATATAAGGAATATAGGGTTTTATTTTCCTGAAAATCATTTATTGAGAAAGGAAAAAAAGTTAAGTCTTCGTGGTTTTCTTTAAAAGGGAATCAAATAAGTGCATGAGAAATAATCATAACAGAAGTTCCCAAGCATAATGCTACGAGGTTTTTGTAACCTTTTTCATGTTCTTCGTAAACAGTTGGTAGGAGGTCTCCTATCGAAATAAAAAGAAAAGTTCCAGCCGAAATACCAAGAGCTGTGGCAACAATATAATCATCAAGACCTTGAAAAACAAATATTGCAACCAAAGCGCCAAGAGGAGTTGCTAACGAAAAAATGAACATTGAAAGCAAAATCTTCTTCCTAGAATATTCCCCTCCTTTTACCAGTAAACCACTTAATGCTAGTGCAGCGGGGAATTTATGAATTGTCACAGCAATAATTATTACATAACTTAAATTCATCATGGTTCCAGCGCCAATAGCAATTCCATCAAGAATGCTATGAAAACCGATCCCCACATATGCAGCCAGTCCAATTTTATGGTAATTACACTCCCCTTCTTCACAAGGGTGCACCATAATAAATTTCTCCAATATAAAAATAAGAAGAAACCCAAACATTACGGAATAACCTAACTGACTTCCAAGAACAGTGGAAATTTCAGGAAGAACATGAAAAAAAACAGCCCCAAGCAAAATCCCAGCACAAAAACTGATAACAAGACGGAATGTATCTTGTGACCAAAGTTTAAATGTTGGAATCCATCCCCCAAGCATGGTTATCGCAAAAATAAACATGAGAAACGGGTAAAAAATTGCTTTTTCCATATACCTCCAATTAAATCCAGCTATCTCTAATTATAAATATATAAACTAATCAAACGTGGTTATTAAACCGTTTTATTTGCTAGTTCTTTGATGTGTAATTGGCTAAAATAGGTTCCAGAGTTCTTAATGAAGTTCTTCTGTCCCTATGTTAGGACTTAAGAAATCTTGAAGAATTCTCAACTTAACACAAATGCATTTGATAATCTATTAAGAGTCTACCAAGTCATTGTTTAGGCAACCTTTAAGTAATTAAGGTTAATTTTTATATTGGAAAGTTAAAACCATGTATGCAGTTATTCTAGCGGGGGGTAGTGGTACACGTTTCTGGCCAAAAAGCAGAGAACAACTTCCAAAACAATTGCTCAACATAAATGGTGAGAGAACAATGATTCAGGATACTCTCACACGTATAAGCCCTATATTTGCAGATGAAAAAATATGGATAATTACCAATGAAAAACATGCTCTAGAAACCTGTCGACAATTAAAGCCAACAGGGTTTAATCCTTCCCAGCTTTTAACTGAACCAATAGCACGAAATACTGCAGCGGCAATTGGATATTCTGCATATATACTTAGTCAGCAAGACCCCAATGCAATCATGGCAGTTTTCCCAGCTGATCATGCAATAACCACGCATAAACAATTTTTAGAGCTAATAGAACAAGCTAAAACTATTGCAAAAAGCAACCACCTCGTTACTCTGGGGATCAAACCCACTAGCCCAAAAACAGGATATGGCTATATTAAACAAGGAAAATTACTTGAAGGTAATGCTTATAAAGTAGACCAGTTTATAGAAAAACCAGACAAAGCAACTGCAGAAAAATATTTAAGAGAAGGGGGCTACTACTGGAATAGTGGAATGTTCATATGGAAAGTCTCTGTGTTGCTGAATGAAATAAAAAGGTACTTACCAAATCTTCATACCCAACTAGACAAACTTTCAAAAAATACTATAGAAGTCAAAGGTCCCTACCCCTTCAAAGAATTAAATGATTCAGGGAAGAAAATATTCGAATCACTACAACCGGTGTCGATTGACAACGGAATAATGGAAAAATCAAACAACTCGGTA
>CAJJDL010000099.1 GCA_905182935.1 uncultured Nitrospinaceae bacterium
ATCAATTATTGAATTCTTAAAATAAATTAGCATTATATTAGTATAAAAAACAGGAGTATACCTTAATAAATTGAAGAAATTTTAAGCTACGTTAAGAAATTATTTGTTTTTAGTGTTTTTGCGATAAATTTTGGTAAGCTATAAACGTGTTTCTTACTATTTCTCGCGCCTAAATTGTTGTATTAATTAGGTTTTTTGCTAGGTGTGATTTCTTGACAATGTCTTCCTTGATTATTCATATAAACTTCTTTCTTTTCTTAGCAATTTTTGTCATTGCTCTAACTCGTAACTCAAACTTCAATACTGTTCTTGTAGGTTTTATTTATTTGATGCCCTTGATTCCGCTTGGATTTAATCCTGCCCACATGGATAGGTTTTTGCTTGTTTCTTGTTTTAATTTTATTTTTGGAGCCATTGAAATTGTAGTTTTTGTTTTAACGGTAAAACCTGGCGATACACCATTTGATAGAAATCACTTTAAACAACTTTTTGGTCATACTTTACCAATCGCAATAGCTTTGCTTGGTTTGTCATTTTTAGGACGTTCTAATGAACTTCCCGTTTCTAAGGAGGAACTTTGGATTATTGTGGGTCTATTTACTTTTGGCGCAATTATGAGAATTGCGGCGATTTATCAAATTGGCGCAGTAGCATTTAAATTTGATATTGTTTTTCGCCAAGAACAAAAATTAAAAACCGATCAATTATATGGATTAATGAGGCACCCTTCTTATACTGCAATGATGATTGTTGTTATTTCTTTCGCAGTGATCACTCATTCATTGGTTTTTGGGGCTTTGGGTGTCGTATGTGCATGGATAGGTTTTCAATATAGAATTTATTATGAGGAAAAAGGACTTTCTGATCAATTTGGAGCAGAATATGAGATATTTCGTTCTAGCAAGGGGATGTGGCTACCTCGAATTATCCAATAAAAAATTATATATTATACCGGAAGTCAATATAGTGAGTGATTGCTAAAACTAGAATTATATAACCGTAACTAGCTAAATAGAAGGCAATCTTATTTAATTTGATAGCTTTGTATTCTTCTTTGTTTTGTGTAAATAATTTTTTTAATCTAAAGAAATTTGCTGCAAGCATTATAAAAAATAGGATGAGTGGGTTATAGTTAAATATACTCATGAGACCAGATGTAACAAAAGAAAGACCCCACATAGCAGGAATTTTAATCCAACTATTTTTTGTTATGTTGTCGATTACATTTAAGGCAACTATATAGCCTGCGATGTAAAATAGCCCGGTGAGTCCAAACCATATTAAGAACTCTACTATTGCCTTGCCACCGAAGATGTCATCAAGCCCAAGAATCATGTGATCAAGCGTAACATCAGTTTAAACTGAGAACAATAGAGCTAGTTATAACTATGAAGTCTTGCGACATAATTATCATTGGAGGAGGTCCTGCAGGGACCTCAGCGGCTCTATTTCTCGAAAAAAAGGGATACCACATTACTTTGCTGGATCAAGCTCGCTTCCCACGTGACAAAATATGTGGAGAGTTTATCAGTCCCGCAGCAGATAGTATTTTTGCTGAATTAGGAATTCTTGAATCAATCGAGGCTTTAAACCCAAAAAGGCTTAGTGGGGTAGCGCTATCTGCTTATGAAAGCTCCTTTTTGAAGGTCCCGTATCCTCTCTCTCCTGATGGTAAGACTATGACTAGCTTATCGATGGAGCGTTCAATACTTGACAACTTAATGGTGGACCATGTCCGTAAATCAAGGGTCGAGCTTGTGGAAGGGTTTAAGGTTACAGACTTGCTATTTGAGGATAATAATGTCTGCGGTGTAAGAGGACATGATGAATATAAAACAAGGTTAAATATTAAAGCAAAGTTGGTGATTGATGCAGGAGGGAGAAACAGTATTTCCCTTAGACGATTAAACCTTAAAAAAAACTCTTTTGGAAGAGGGAAGGTAGCATTGGCTGCACATTGGAAAGGTTTTAAGGCAGATAGCCATTATTGCTATATGCATGTTAGCCACCCTGGGTATACAGGTATAGCTCCGGTCGGTAGTGATAAGGTAAATGTTGTTCTTGTTGTGGATAAAACTAATTTAGTTAAACAGAATGTGGACGAATTTTTTATAAAAATAGTTTTAGGGAATCGGATGCGTAGGAAATTTCTTGCCGATGGCTTTCCTATAGAAAAAGTAAGGGTAACTGACTCACTATCCTATTCTGTTAAAAAACCAAAATGTGGAGGACTTCTTCTTGTGGGTGACGCTACAGGGTTTATTGATCCTTTTACAGGGGAAGGAATTTATCTTTCATTGAGGAGCTCCCAGCTTGCAACTGGAGTGATAAAGAATGCATTTGACCGGTCTGATTTTTCAAACAGAAACCTTGCAACGTATGATTTTCTGCGTAGGAAAGAGTTTCAAAAAAAAATAATACTAAGTAAAGTATTACAGCGTTTGATATATAGCTCTTTTTGTTGCGACCGGGTTATTAGAATGCTTGCGACTCAAAAAGAGCTCTCTAGTTTGTTGATCGGGGTTATAGGAGATTATATTCCAGCAGAAAGAGTAGTTTGTTATGATTACTTTAGGTGTTTTCTCAGTGGATTAATTAAGCAACAAATTGGCTCCCTGAAGTCTAAAGAAGGCTTGTTAAACAGGCTAAATTTTTTGGTTTCCAGTGAAAGAAAAAAATAATTAACCTGCGTCAAACTTTGAAGCTCTGCCTAAGATTGGCTTAGAATCACCTCCATTTTGTCCTTTAAAATAAGTTTTTGTTTTTGGTGTTGTTTTTTTTGAGCTGCTTCTTTAGTAGTTGGAAACTTTGTTTTATTTAAATCTTTAATTTTAGTTTTGAGTTTTAAGTGTGCGGAATAAAGTCTTTTAAAATTAATGTCTGAATTAAGAATTGTACCGAGGGTCTCTTTTTTAATTTCCATTATTAAGTACCTCCTCTATTAGCGGATTCCTTCTCCATAAGTTTTAATTCTGCTTCCGGTTTGCGGACATATTTTATTCTTAAACTGTCGAGGTCATTTGTTTTTTCACTTTCAAACCTTTTTTCAGCAATTCGTGCAGCACAGGCGGCTACTGTATAGAGATGATTTTCTGATTTTGATAGAAAATTTTCATTTAATTCAGAGGCTAAAAAATCACCATATGAATCAAGTCCATTTCCAATAAAAATAGTCGGCTCTTTGATTTCTTGAGATAATTGATATGGAGTTAAAGCTCGGTCTAAGCCAAGACGTTCTGGAATTTCTGAAGTTGGGTGAAAGTAAGCAG
>CAJJDL010000100.1 GCA_905182935.1 uncultured Nitrospinaceae bacterium
AAAAAATATTGACGAAGTTTTTAGCTGGGAACATTTCATGCCCGATGTCAAAAAAGCGACTGAAGTCGAATTAAACTTAAAATTAAAGAAATGCTGGTTCGCAGAGTTCTTTATACGATTTGGTAGAGTCGATTATATTCCAACTGCCTGTGAGTTTGATAAAATACCATGGGATGCCAGAAAAGATTATGTAGATTTAAAGCTAACCAATCTATTCGCAAAACTTGGAACAATGTGTCAGTTTAAATACACGCCGGTCAAAGACTAGGTTCTATCAGTAATATCTGAAATTAATTAAGAATACCCCCCTGCTACCCGTTAAATAGAAGGTGTGTTTGTAGACAAAAACCAGCATCATTCTAATTCCAAAATTACAACTTCTAATGAAGCCAGAAATCACTCTTATCATAACTAATTGGAACGGATCAGACCTTTTAAAGGAATGTCTCCCAACTGTTCTTAAAGCTGTAGAATACGACCAAAGCCATTTATACGAAGTAATGGTTATAGATGACTGTAGCACCGATGATAGCCTGGAAATAATAGCCAAAAATTTTCCCAAAATACGTGTCGAGAAAACGCCACAGAACCTTGGTTTTCAAGAAGCTAACAATTATGCTGTAAAGTTAACAGATTCAAAAATTGTAATGCCTATGAATAATGACATCAAACTGGATTCAAAAGCTTTGTACTACCTTTCAAAACATTTCGACAATAAAGAAATTTTTGCAGTCAGCGGAAAAATATTTGCTTTTGACCAGAGCACTTTTTTATATGGAAATAGAGGTGGATACTTTCGAAAAGGACATTTTTATCTATATGAAAAACCGCCTGAAGATGACAGCCAGACATTATTCGCCTGCGGTGGTGCTTTTATGGTAAACCGAAAGCAATATCTTGAATTAGGTGGGTTCGACTCAATGTATCACCCTCTTTATTATGAAGAAATTGACCTCTCTTACAGAGCACTCAAGCGTGGTTGGAAGGTTAATTACGAACCACTGTCAATTGCCTACCACAAAGTTCAGGCCACAATCACTCGACAGGAAAAACGTAGGAATATTTCCTTAATATCAGCAAGAAACAACTACCTTTTCGTGTGGAAAAATATTTTAGATCGGCCCATGACACTTACATTTTTATTTTATATACCTCTATTTTTGTTGCGCGATTTATTTCGATTAAAATTAAGATTTTGGGTAGCGTTTTATATGGCACTTAAAAGACTTCCTAAAGCACTTAAAGGAAGAACCCTAGAACAATCAAATACACTTTACTCAGATCGTGAAATTCTTTCCCGAATCAACGTAAACTATCTACACCTTCACTAAGATTTATGCCTAATGTTGCCATTCATTGCAAAGCATCGGTTGCTGATGGAATGGGTCATATCTATCGCCAGATCAACATAGCGAAAGAACTAAAAAAACGAGGCTATGAAATTTCATTTTATGTTCCTGAATTCACACCTGCAATTAATTTACTCACCCAGTCTCAATTTACTCCTAGACTAATTAATCAAGAATCTTCAATTACCAAATGTTTGGATAAGTTTTTTGATTTTATTATTCTGGATATACAGGACACAACTGAATCATTAGTGTCTTCAATAAAGCAATTTGCTCGACAAATCGTAAGTTTTGAAGACCTAGGAACAGGGCGTAATTATGTAGACCTTCTTATAGATTGCAACCTGGCATCATCAGAATCTAAAAATATTCCTTCTAATACAAAGGCATTATTTGGCCCAGAATATTCAGTCTTGCATCCTGATTTCAGCCATTACCACAATCTACCACGCAATTTTAATACCTCGATAAATTCTTTACTAATAACTATGGGTGCGACCGACCCGCAGAAACTAACTCTTCCGTTGACTAAACTATTTCTTAAAAAAAAGGATATCATCAATTTAACCGTTTTGACTGGCCATAACACAACCAATTCAGCAAAACTCAATGAACTCTCAGTTCAATTTAAATCATTAGATATTCTAGAACCAATATCCAACATCGCTCAAACTTTATGGGAACATGATGCAGTTGTTTGTGCTGGAGGCATAACTCTCCATGAGGCAATAGCAGTTGGCACCCCAGCCTTTGTTATAAATCAGGCAAAGCACCAGCAAACCAAAGCACTTTTTATAGAAAAATTAGGTGCTGCGATTAACTTAGGATTAGGAAGAGAATATGACATAGAAAAACTTGAGAAAGCTATCAGTTTAAAAAAAACTGAATTAGAATCAATAAGTTTAAAAGGTAAAAACCTAATAGACGGACAGGGAATTTCCCGAGTCACCGAAGCCATGATTAATTTAGTAAAACCTTAGTAGTCTTAAACAAAAAACTATTTTAAGATACATTAATTAATAAGTATTATCCCTTAGGAAAGTAATATCCACCTGCTATCCCAATTACCTATCGTTTCTTGATTGCCTCAATAATGTCATCTGCCCGAGAAGATATTTATTTTAAAACCTACTAATTCTTTATTAACTTGATATTTTCTCTAAGCATTTTTTCATTGCAGTCACACCGCTAGAATGCGTTCGCCCAACAGGGATACCATTATTTTGAGCCATCCGAACTGTTCCCTCCACCATTGCGTGAGCTACATTTCCAGTGCAAATTACAATTGCCCCATATTGACTTAGTCGTTTGACCATATTCGGCATTTTTTTACTAAAAACCTTTATATTGGGAAAACCCATCGCACGTCCATGCTTGATATAGTGTGGAGTTAATCTGTCAATACCTCCTAAAATGGCAATACTCATAACCTTACTCCTTTTAAATTATTTTCAAAAAGATGCATACTAAATGCTTTAGATATTGTTTATTTTTTTTAACACTTTAAATAATTATTAATCTCAA
>CAJJDL010000101.1 GCA_905182935.1 uncultured Nitrospinaceae bacterium
TTCGCAAGGTACAAGCATAGTTCGGTTAACTTTTCAGTGAATTTTTGGTAGGCTAAACTACCAATTTTAAATTTTTTATTTTTAGCTTGACCGTTAGCTAAAATGATAGCCATGTCGTTGGTGCTAGTATCCCCATCTACCGTTATCCGATTAAAAGTTTGGTTGTTTGCTTCTTTAAGAGCATAGTTGAGAGTTTTTTTGTCGATATTAGCATCAGTGGCGATAAAAGCTAGCATAGTAGCCATATTTGGGTGGATCATCCCCGATCCTTTGGCAATACCACCGAGAGTAACTTTATCCTTCCCTATATAAAAACTAGATGACGTGAGCTTTGTGCTAAGATCCGTAGTCATAATAGCCTTCGCAGAATTGCCCCATCCAGTAGGTGATAGCTTGCTCACTATATTAGGTAGTGCTTTTATTATTTTCTCCTTTGGCAAGGGCACCCCTATAATACCTGTTGAGGCAATAAAAACTTCCTTTGAGCTAATAGAAAGTTCATGCGAAAGTTCAGACGCTAAAGATTCGCAGTCGCTCATTCCCCTTGGTCCAGTGCAAGCATTAGCATTTCCACTATTAACTAAGATGGCCCGAAATGCTTTTGAACTTTTTAGAATTTTTCGACACCATATTACAGTTGGAGAGACTACTTTGTTTGAAGTAAATACACCTGCTGCAATAGAGGGTTCTTGAGAAATAATAAGCGCGAGGTCTTTTTCTTTATTAGTTTTGATACCGCAGGAAATACCGGCAGTTGCAAATCCTGGAACTTGAAAACCGCGGCTAAAAATTGTTTTCTTCATGAGTGAGTATATCTAAGGGAAAATACCAGGAAAACTAAGTCCGGATTTTTCTGAAATTCCTAGCATAAGATTCATGTTTTGTATTGCTTGGCCTGATGCACCTTTTATAAGGTTGTCAATAGCGCTAGTGATGATGGCTCTTCGATTGCGTATATCAACCTGTACCCCAATATCGCAAAAATTTGATGATACGGTGAAATGTGTATTGGCATATTCCCCTAGCGGTAGTATGCGAATGAATGGCTCATTTGTATAAAAATTATTAAAGTATTCAAGGAGATCCTCAGCCGACATATCTTGTTTTAGGTTGATATAAACGGTGCTAAGCATTCCACGCGTCATTGGTATAAGGTGCGGTGAAAATGAAATTTGTATGTCAGTTTTTGATAATGTTGAAAGTTCTTGCTCGATTTCCGGAGTATGCCTGTGTACAGCAATATTATAAGCAGAGACGCCTTCGTTAACTTCAGAAAACTGCGTGGCAAGCGCTGCCTTGCGGCCAGCACCCGAGATACCCGACTTAGAATCAGCTACGATGCTAGATAAGTCCACCCAGTCTTTTGTTATTAGGGGAGCTAAGGCTAGAGTTATGCTTGTTGGATAACATCCTGGGTTAGCAATTAGTCGAGCGGACTTAATTGCTTCTCGGTGAATTTCCGGTAAGCCATAGACTGCCTCTTTCAGTAGGGAGGGCTGTTGGTGTCGGGTTGAATACCAGTCCTTAAAAACCGCAGGGTCTTTTAGTCGAAAATCAGCACTCAGGTCAATGACTCTAGTATTTTCTGTTAGAAAAAGAGAAACTTTATGCATCGAAACTGTATGAGGAAGGGCAAGAAAAACGATATCACAATGTTCACTAGATACAGAGTCAATAGATGAAAATTTTATATCTGTAAACCCGCTGAGAGAAGGAAATACCTTTGAGACGGCTTGTCCTTGATAGGTTTCGGAGGTGAGGAAAACAATTTCAGATTTTGGATGATTTATCAGTAGGCGAAGTAGCTCTAGGCCTGTATAGCCGCTGGCACCTGCGATACCAATTTTTGCCATAGCATTATCCTTGGTAGTAAAATCAATGTTGTTTGTAAATTTGAAACGGGCAGAAAGACCTACAACATTGTAGTGTCAAATGATTTAAGATAAAAGTTGAAATTGATTTTGAGGTCGCAAAGCTTTACCAAAGCGTTTGATCGTCCAAAAATATAATTTGGATACAGTAATTATTAACGTTTGGAGAACTGAAAAAGTTTGCGAGCGCCCGGTCTGCCAGGCTTTTTCCGCTCGACGACTCGTGAGTCACGGGTGAGGAAGCCTCCTCTTTTAAGAGTCGCTCTATGGACGGAATCAGCTTCGATAAGAGCTCGAGAGATACCCAAGCGAAATGCCCCCGCTTGCCCTGACAAACCACCACCTATAACTTTAGCATCGATATCGTAAGATTCTAATGTGCTTGTATTCGTCAAGGGTTGTTTTATATTCATAACTAAGGAATCGCGCATAAAATAGTCTTTAACTTCTTTGGAGTTTACAGTTATCTTACCAGAACCTGATTGAATCCACACTTTCGCTATAGACCGTTTCCTTCTACCCGTCGCGTAAAACTTTTCTCCGTTACTTCCCATATTCTAGGTTCCTGTTTTTTTTAGATTATATTGGTTGCTAAATAGCTTTGTTCTTTTCTCTGTTAGATAGAAATTACCTCTGGATTTTGTGCCGTATGAGGATGCGTGCCACCATCATAAACTCTAAAGTTACCAGCTAAGACTCTACCCAGTCGATTTTTAGGTAACATTCCTTGTATAGCTTTTGTTAGTAAATTGGATGGATTTTTTTCCCGTATTTCCCTTGCAGTAGCTGATTTAATCCCACCTATGAAGCCAGTGTGGTGATAATAAATTTTTTGATCCCATTTTGCACCAGTCAGTTTAACCTTAGCTGCATTAATGATGATCACATTATCACCACAATCAACATTTGGAGTGAAAGCAGGTTTAGTTTTACCGCGTACGATGGCTGCGACCTTAGTTGCTAATCGACCCAATACTTTATCGGTAGCATCAATAACAACCCATTTTTTATTTACTGTGTTCACATTTAAAGAAATTGTTTTCATAACTGAATGATTTGATAGGGTTTGAAAGTAAATATGGAAACTAGTTATACTAGATAAATTGCCACTTGATGTCAATCAGATTAATAATATTTCAATCTATTTCTTACTTGCTCTACTCATTCTTAATAGAACCGAAAACCTTAATGACTTTATTTTTAGAGTCAAATAAGCTATTTTATCGATTTTAGGTTAGCTTATTCAAGCTTTAGGTATCTTAGAGTGCTTTAATTAAAGCCATTTAAATATTTGTTATCAATGATTTATCTTAATATCTCAAGAATTTATGAAAGATTTATCGGCATCTTCAATCGAATCAACTGACAATCAAAAAACCGAATCGAAAATTTTTGATGGCCGGATAGATTCCGCAATTCTTCGGTCAAGGACTTTTCTTTTATCCCAGCAAAAAAAAGAGGGGTATTGGGTTGATGAGCTGGAGTCTAACGCCACAATAACAGCAGAGCTCATTTTTTTTATGCACTTTACTGGTACGGTCGACTTAGACAAACAAGGCAAAATAGTTGATTATCTTTTTCATAAACAAAGGGAAGATGGAAGCTGGTCTCTATTTTTTGAAGGACCTTGCGATATCAATTCCACGGTAGAGTCATACATGGCGTTGAAACTCGCAGGTATTTCTTTACGTAGACCAGAAATGATTCGTGCTCGCGAAGTAATTGATGGAAACGGTGGTATTAAAGCTACCCGCGTATTCACAAAAATTTTTCTTGCTATGTTTGGCCAAATTTCTTGGGACGTCTGCCCATCGATTCCTGTGGAGATTATTTTACTTAAAAATTGGTTTCCGATAAATATTTATGAAATGTCCAGTTGGTCTCGCAGTACAGTGGTCCCACTTTCTATTGTTATTAGCCATAAACCAGTATGTCATCCACCAGAAGGTCGAGATATTAAAGAACTATTTACTACTGGTGATTTTGAGTTAGGTTTTGAATCAGACGGATTAATTTTTAGTTCTTGGAGAAATTTTTTTATCCACCTTGATAAAATTATAAAATTTGTAGGGGAATTTCCGTGGAAACCTTTTCGTAAGATAGCTCTTAAAAAGGCGTTTCAATGGGTTGTCAACCATCAGGAAGAACAAGGAGATTTTGCAGGTATTCAACCAGCAATGTTGAATTCATTGTTGGCATATCATTATGAAGGAGTTCCAAAGGACGACTCAAAGTGGGTCAAGGGGTTAGAATCAATTGACAGATTTTTGATTGATAAAAAAGAGGGGCTACTAATGCAAGCCTGTGTTTCTCCACTTTGGGACACGGCGCTTGCAGCTAATGCACTTTGCGATTCGGGAATGCGAACGGACCATCCTGCTTTGGTGAAAGCCGGTGAATGGATTCTAACTAAACAGGTTGTTAAAAAGGGAGACTGGGTTTTTAAAAACCCTAAAGCTACCCCAGGTGGATGGGCTTTTGAGTTTTATAATGAGCTTTACCCCGATTGCGACGATACTGCAGAGATTCTTATTTTTCTTGATCGAGTAAAACTACCTGAATTGCATTTAAAGTTAAAAGAAGTGGAGCGAGCGATATCCTGGTTGCTCAGTATGCAATGCAAAACAGGTGGTTGGGCAGCATTTGATATTGATAATGACAAAAATATTTTAAACCAGGTACCATTTGCCGATCATGGGGCCATGTTAGATCCGCCTACAGCTGATGTTAGTGGACGTGTTTTGTGGTTATTGGGTCGTGTCGGATTTAAAAAAAATCATCCTCAGGTGAGAAGACTAATCAGGTTCGTGAAGGAAAAGCAAGAAAGTGACGGGTCCTGGTGGGGTCGTTGGGGAGTGAACTACATATATGGGAGTTGGTTAGCCCTTGCTGGGCTTGCATCTATCGGTGAGGATATGACTCAACCATATATACGTCGTACGATAAAATGGTATGAGAATCATCAGAATGAAGACGGGGGTTGGGGCGAGACCTGTGAAAGTTACAAAAACACATCGTTAGCTGGACAAGGAAACAGTACTGCTTCACAAACCGCTTGGGCCGTGATGGGGATGATTGCCGGTGGGGAGCAAGAAAATTTGGTTGTTAAGCGTGGAGTCGATTTTTTGTTAAATCGTCAAAAAAAATATGGATCGTGGCAAGAAAATGAGTTCACTGGAACCGGATTTCCCGTACACTTTTTTATTAAATACCATATGTATCAGCATCTGTTTCCACTTATGGCACTTGGGCGGTATCGATCCGCTTTAGGGTCGTAGGTATTCAAAAAAATAGCTAGGTTTGTTCTGTCGGTCATAAAATATGGTGAGATGTTCAAAAAGTTTTTTAAAGAATGTTGAACAAGTATTAGTGTTGTCTAAGCATTTCGACAGCAAATTTGGTGCGGTTGAGATGTTGTGTTGCCGAGGAAACCACCTCTCCTGTAACTATGTCAGTAAGGGTAAGGTGCATATCAATATTGGTGCCTAAATCAGTGATTTTTCCGGTCAGAATAGCTTGGGAATCAAGTGATTTTCCAAGTGTTTGTAGTTCGCTTTTGGAATACAAGTATTTATGCTGTAGATTTAGTTGCTGAAGAATTTCATTGACCTCGCCTTTTTGCGTAACATGAAATGTGCGGCTGTCAAATAGAGAACGATCAGTAAAAGCTTCAACTACTCTTGATGAAAGATATTCTCCAAGAATGGGTATTTGATTTCCTTCATCAACAAAGTCCATAATGGTAATTTTATTAATTTCGTATTCTTCGATATCATTGGCTATTTGGCTTGTTATGCTCTCTGCTTTACCTTGATAGTAACTTGAATCAGTTTGGGTGCGAAAAAGTTTTTCCATGCCCTCCGGGAGGTCCATTTTTATTGTGCAGGCTGATAAAAGGCTAAGTAATAGTATAGGGTAAAAAATTTTATAGGTTTTCATAATATGTTTTCTCTTTTTCATTAAATGATATATCGTAATATTACATCAAATCCTAAAGTTTATTTTGCAATTAGGGTGCCACCTGATAAATCTCAATACTGGCTTGTAAAACGCTTTTAATTAAAAGAGCTTATAGGTTTTATGTTGACTATATGATTGGAGAGGGAGATTAATTTTTCACCTCTGTTATAGGCAAAACTTGCCATTTTTTGAACCTTGAAAGTAATATTTTTCTCTATTCTATCTTTATTATATAAGGTTGACTATA
>CAJJDL010000102.1 GCA_905182935.1 uncultured Nitrospinaceae bacterium
AACCTGCTTCTCTAGGCTTTACTCTACTTGAACTAACATTAGTAATGTTTTTTATGGCGCTTATAGCTGGACTAACCACTCCCTTTATCATGTCCACGCTAGATCGCATGGAGATGCAGTCCGCTGCACGAAAAGTGGCATCTGCATTACGGTTTGCAAGAAGTGAAGCTATAACTATCAAAAAACCAGTTATTTTTTCTGGGAATATAACACAAAACCATTACTGGATATCGGCTATCGAGGTAATTAAAAATCCGCGAATACGGTCTTTAAAAAATCCAATCCGTCTAGCGCAGTTTATGCCCACAGAAGAAAATGATCCCGTTAGTGAAGGTAAATTCACTATAACTTTCTTTCCGCAAGGCAATTCAAGTGGCGGAGAAATAAGTATCAATATTAAAGAATCTAGAGAATCGGAAAATTATTATGTCATTAACATTGACCCTATTACAGGAAGAACAAAAATCAAAGAATCTCAGCGATAACGGGTTCTCCCTACTTGAGGTTATTGTAGCACTCGCTATTATGGCAATGGGGTTTGTCACGGTTTCACAGCTATTTTCAGGAAGTATTCGATCAATTGGACTTTCCGAACAATATCTCAAAGCAACTACATTGGCTCACTCAAAGTTAGGAGAACTAGAGATCAATAATTACAACAGTCCTGAATTCAAGGGAACTTTTATCAGCGAAAAAAATTACCACTGGGACCTTGAGATATCTCCATACAGCTCGGAATTAAATAGCACCAAAAATAACATTCAATTGTCTGAAGTAATTTTAAATGTTCATTGGAGAGATGCTAATCAAATTCGTAATATTAAACTAAATACCCTAAAGGTTAACGGTTCATCACATCCTGGGGAAAATTCTTTTCTGGCAAACGCTTTTCAAGGCAGAAGCCTAAATTTCGGAACAGAAGAAGCCGAAGAAGCCTCTGAAGATTTTCAAAATATCTCTGGCCGAAAAACCAATCTAAAGAACTACATCTCTGGGGCTAGAACTTCACATCTCTCAGGAAGTTAATAATGTTTACTTTTCGTGAATCAAACAAAGGCTTCACTTTGCTCGAATTAGTTCTTTCGCTGAGTATTACAGGGTTTATTGTAGGAATCTCGCTTGGGGCAATAAGGCTAGGAACGACTGCTCAGGAAACTGGTCACTTAAAGACAGATACCTCCCAACGTATACGATTAATTCAAAATCAGCTTGGACAAAAAATAAAATCAAATTATCCCGTTTTTAAATTTCAAGAAAAAAACAACTCGCAAAAAAAGCCAGGACGGTTTCTTTCATTTGATGGAGGAAATGATTACCTGCGATTTGTAACTTTTTCATCACCACTCACCATTCAAGGGGAACCTCCATGGATGCATGAAACAGCTTTCTATATCGGTAAGCATCCGCAGTCAGGGAAATCTGGAATCATAATGGCAGAGCGGTCAACCAAAAATAACAATAAACTTAGCTCTACTTTAAATAACTCAGATAATGAAAAAATTTTTCTTCTAGCTGAAAATGTTGTTCATTTAAAGTTTCGCTACTATCAAATGAAAAAGATAAACCCAATAGAAAGTAGCCTCCAAGCCAAAAATCCTAATGAATATCAAGGGCAATGGGTAACATCAGTTAACCAAAATAACCTCTTCAAAAAATCAAGAAACATTACAGAAGGTCAATCAAACTTCTTTAATAATGGCATCCTACCAAAAATAAGCCTACCAAGAGCTATAGAAGTTTCAATAGGCATAAAAGAACCCAGCAGAGCAAGTCCCAACAGTCAATCAAAGATAATTTTATCCTCTCCCAACATCATCCCTCTTTATTCTGGAATGAAATTTGCACTACCACTAAAAGACAATGAAAATATTTAAACGACACAACAATCAAAGTGGGATTGCACTCATGGTAGTTTTGTGGGTATTAGTTCTTTTAATTGCCTTGGCTACAGAATTTGCCTATTCAATGAAAGGAGAGGTTAATGCCACAAAAAACTATAAAGAAGACATTGAGGCTTACCACATTGCCAAGGCAGGTATTAATCTAGCAATGGCTGAAATCCTTTACCCATCAAGCTTTCATGCGATACATAAAGACTATGGGCTAGTTTCAGGAAAGCTAACACCAGGAGTTAAAAAAGATAACCCAGAAATCAATAAAAACCCGTATCGGATCCCACTAAGAACAAACATCCAATTCGGTCGTGGAACCATTACTTATACTTTAGAAGATGAAAATAAAAAAATCCCAATTAACAAAACAACACGAGACATATTGGTCAAAGTATTGACATTGACGGGTGTAGAAACTGGAGAAAACAAAGATATTATTGCAGATTCAATACTAGATTGGATTGATGCAGATAAAAACCATCGCTTAAACGGTGCTGAAAATGAATTTTATCAAGATTTAACCCCCCCTTACTTTCCAAAAAATGCACCCTTAGAAAACCTTGATGAGCTTATAAAAGTAAGAGGCATTAATAAAAAAATACTATATGGCACCGGTCAGCATCCAGGACTTAATCAATTCTATACTGCCTATAATATAGAAAAGGTAAACCCGAATACATCATCACTAGAATTACTTTCAACCATCTTCTCAATACCACAAGCGAAAATGATATTAAAAAAACGTGAAAAAATGGGGTTTTACGACAACACAAAATCTAATTACTTTAAAGTTACATCTACCGGAAAATTAGAAGGTAGCGCAACTAATCATACAATAGTTGCTGTAATGCAAAGAATTCTTGAAAAAAATAGTCCTGTAATATTAACCCATTACTGGAACGATAATAGTTTTTTAAATGTTTACAATCAAAAACAAGAAACAAGCTAATGAAAAATTTTTACATCAAAACATCATTAGGAATAGATATTAAAGAAGACTCCGTTTGCCTAACCCTACTAGGAAAGACTTTTTTAAAAACAGAGATACTAGCTGCAAAACATATAAGCATACAATTACTAAGCAAAGAAAATGAGAAAGCAGAAGCTTACTTTTTAAGCAAAGTAAATCTTTTCTTGATAAAACATAATGCATGGACAGGTAATTTAACTATAAGTATCCCACGCTCAAAACTAACACTTCAGTCTTTTGAACTACCCTCCCCTGATCGTGAATCTTTAGACTCAATGATGGAGTTTGAACTAGAGCGGCATTTCTCGTCAGATATAAAAAATTTTTATTACTCGAATTATATAACAGCGAAAGAAGGTAACCAATATCACATAGTATGCGCAGCAATTAAAAAGGAAATCGTCCACTACTACTTAGATTTACTTGCAAAGCTCAATCTTAAGCCAGTAAATATTGACGTATCGACGTTTGCCAATATTAATTTATTATGGCCAAACATCCAAAACGAAAAAACACTTTCAATCCTATTGGATCTAAGTTTAAATTTCATCGACGTCTCCATTTTAAACAATAAAACCTTAGAGTTATCAAGAAACATTCCAATAAATAACGAGGAATATAAAACTTCATTTCTATCCTCTGGACAAGATAAAATAATCCTAGAAAAAACTTCAGATAAAATTGTTAAAAGTATCGTCGAGGAAATTGAAAACGCATTATCATCATGCAAAAACATTGATGATTCCAAGCATGTAGAGTTTATTTATTTCTTAGGTGGTGGTTCATTAGCATCATACATAACTTCAAAACTAGAAGCAGTAACAGAGGTTCAAGTAATCACAGTTCCGTTTACCGTGCCAATCAAATCAAAAATGGCAGATTCATCCTCAATGGATTATACGGCAACTTCCTTAGGACTTGCACTTAGGGAGACAAAAACTAATTTTATAGAAATAAATCTACTTCCAGATAATTTAAAAAAACTACCTGCACAGGTAATAAATATAAAAAAAACTGCAACGCTGACTCTAATAACAATCTTATTTATTGTCGGCTTCATGGTTAACCAAAGTATCCATAATAATAAAACCCTTGCAGCGCTAGACCAACAATTAGAGCAAATCAAGAAACAGATGGGGCCACTGGAAAAAATAGACCTCGAGTACGAATCGCTTCAGAAGTATATGGGTGCATTAAATATAATTGATAAAGCCAATCCAACAAAACTACCATTATTAGTAGAATTAAGTCGGATAATTCCAAAAGACACTTGGGTTAAAAAAATTAAACTCTCCCTTGGCACAGTAGAACTTATTGGAATTTCAAAAAATGCATCCAGGTTATTGCCAATCGTTGAGAATTCTAACCATTTTCGTGACACTAAATTTATTGGTACTATCACCACTCATACGACAGGTGAAAAATTTACCATAAATGCGACAGTAGGGGCTACTAAGTGAGCTCAATTACATCTAGAGACAAAAAATCATTAGTAATTGGTGGAGCTTTTATCATGCTCTACCTTCTATTTATATTTATAGCAAAACCAAAATACCATGAAATTTTATTAGTAAATCAAAAAATACAAAACAAAATAATTTTTATTCAAAAATATTATGAAGTTTTAAGTCAAAAGGATTATTACAAGGCAAAAGGCGTAGAAAATAAATCGATAAATACCACTCTTAACCAACGTTTTTTGAGCAAAATAAAGCCATCCCTGGCTGCATCTGAGCACCAAGGGTTATTAGAGCAATTGGCTAATAAAACAGGGGTAAACATTATACGGTTTAGAGTCGATAAGCCTAAATATACAGAAAAATTATTGACTATATCAACTGAAGTGACAATACGTTCAAAACTCAGAAATTTAACCAACTTTATACACCTGCTAGAAAGCAATCAAAAATTCATGGTCATAGAGAAAATTTTATTACAAAGAATCAACAAAACCGACCTAGAAGAACTCCAGGCACAGTTGACCGTCAGTGGATTTATTAAAAAAATTGAAGAAGAAACACACAAAACGACATGAAAAAAATCCTCTCATCTATTTTAATATTAAGCATACTTTTTTCTTCAGGTTGTCTGGGAAACAGAAAGTCTGCTCTTGAGAAATTTAAAGAACAAAACCCTATCGAAAAAATGTTGTTTTCAAAGAAAAACAAATTAAACAAAAAAAACCTAACCAATAAAAAAATAAAACCCAATACTTCCTCTAACAAACTAGTCAACTTAAAGGATATAAAAAATATTCCAGATCATCCTATTAAATGGCAAATCAAAGTTTCAGGTAAAAATGTACCTTTACGCAAAGGACCGGGAAGCCAATATAGTAAATCAGGAACAGCACAAACAGGGCAGGTTTTTTCTCTTCTTAGAACCCAAAAAAATATTCACGACAATCAAACCTGGTACCTAGCAGAAGATGAAAATAAAAATAAATTTTTCATATCAAGCCTTTCCACTACTTTGACTAAAAACACTCAGCAATCAAAAACAAATAAACCAAACAATCCAAATAAGGCAAAAAAAATATCACTACAAAACAGACAACCTTTTTCTTTAAATAAGCTTAAAACGAAGATTGAACAAGAACCACAACTACCTAAAGAGTTGATAAAGGCTAAACATATCACCTTGAATTTTGAAGGAACCGAATTACACGATGTTATAACCACATTTTGTGATCTATTAAAAATAGACTACATAATTGAAGCCGATGTAAAAGGTAAGGTAACTCTCCAAACATTTAATGAAATAAAAGTAGAAGATTTATATTCAGTACTGGAACAAATTTTAGCCTTACACAATATAACCGTTACAAAAAGTGGAAATTTCTATAGATTTCTTGGAATAAAGGAAGCCACAAAAAAACCATTAAGCATTCACTACGGAAACGACTCCAGCATTCCTAAAAAGGAGCGTCTAATCATACAAATCATTCCGCTAAAACATATTTCTGTTGAATCGATGAAAAAAATCATCATTCCTCTACTCTCACCCAATGCTAGTTTCATAGAAATTCCCGAAACCAATAATTTAATGATGATTGAGATGGCCACTAATGTTAGGCGAATCATTAATGTAGTTGAGGCTCTAGATGTAGATAAGCTAGCATCTTCTGATATTCAACTATACAAACTAAATAATGCAGAAGCAGATAAGGTTGTTGCAGAAATGACTGAAATTTTTTCTTCCATGGGCTATGCAGAATCAATTGGTCAATCACTCACATTTTTATCCCTAGGCAGGCTAAATTCGATCTTAGTAGTTAATGCTTTAGAAAACATTCTACCCACAATCGAATTCTGGGTTAACAAACTTGACCAACCAGTTTCAGAAGGTGATGTCAGCACATTCGTCTATTACGTCCAGAATGGGGACGCAAAAAAAATAGCCTCTTTACTCGACTCATTATTTAACCCAGAAGGGTCATCTCAACAACAGTTAAAACAGTTTGACAACTTAATGAAATCCACTAAAAATAAAACAGCCGAACCTGTATCTAAAAAACCATCACAATCTCAAACAAAAACTAAGGACTCTAAAAATAAGTCGATTAAATTCACCGATGGAATCGAAGGTAGTATTGACGGTGAAATTACAATTCTACCTGATGAAGACACAAATGCTCTCATAATTAGAACCAGCCCTAGAAACTATCCAGCTATTGCAGAAGTTATTAAAAAACTAGATCTACTACCTCAACAAGTGCTGATAGAAGTTTTGATTCTTGACCTACAAGTCGACGACGCGACTCGCCAAGGAATCGAGTGGATATTAGAAGGAGAGGCTCTGGGCAGCTTAAAAATCCCTTCCGTAGGATCCACAACCGGCAACACAATTCTTGGCACATCGTTAGCTGGCGCAACCGCAAGTCTACTTCCTGGTGGCAGTATGCTTCTAGAAAATACCGACCGATTAAAGGCTAAGCTCGAGTTATTTGCATCCAATTCAAAAGCAGAGGTTCTAGCAAACCCCATTCTAGTGACCTCTGATAATAAAAAAGCCAGCATATCGGTTACAGATGAAATCCCTATTGCTAGTTCCACATTAACTACTAACAGCGTTACGCCAGTGACGTCGACTTCAATCGAATTCCGAAGTGTCGGGATAAAACTTGATATATTTCCTAAGATTAATTCTGACAATTTTGTAAATATGAAAATCTCTCAAGAGATAAGCTCAAAAGGACCAGATGTCACATCTTCTGGTATAACAACAGCTTCCTTTAGTACACGCGATGTAAAGACAGAGGTAGTTCTAAAGGATAATCAGGTCCTTGTAATGGGTGGTTTAATGCGAACAGACACCTCGACATCAAGAGAGGGAGTTCCTGGATTGATGGACATTCCATATCTTGGAAAATTATTTAGCAGTGAAAGAATTACCAAACATAAAACTGAACTGATGATCTTTATCACTCCACATATTATCTCTACAGTAGAAGATTCAAGTCATGCCACTAGAGAAATTAAAAAACGTTTAACCAGCATAAAAAGTATTAACTCAAAAAGTTAGAGATGAGTTTTTAAAAAAAGCAATCCCCTTAGCTCTGTCGTATTAAGAATTAAATTCTCCTTGAAACCATTATTTCTTTATTTCACTATTTATTTCTACCACCTTCCAGAAGTTTTTTCATAAAAAATATAGCCAATTGATAACACCTAAA
>CAJJDL010000103.1 GCA_905182935.1 uncultured Nitrospinaceae bacterium
ATCCAACAAAGCTTTCTATCTTACCGTTGATTTTTACTGGGAACCGAACCTGATAAACATTATTTACATTTTTAATGTACTGAGCCATTCCTTCGGGAATATCGAGAGTAGCTAAAGCCGTATCGAATGAGAGGTTTACACTCTCTAGAAAACTTATTTCTTTATCAGGGTGTACGGTCATAGTTGTCTCCTATTTGAACCCATTAAAGACTAAATCTCACTTTAAACATGTTTAAACGAAACATATATTTTAAATATGATATTAGTGTAGAGATATTTCCTGAAATGGAAATAAAAAAATTTTATTTATTTTTTATAAATGGAGTTTACTGTGCGACAGGCGACCCATCAACTTTCGACTTCGACAAGTGGTAAAGGCCTTTACAATATTACCCGTGAAATACGGCCATGGGTCATCAAACAAAAGTTAAGCACTGGTTTATTAACAATTTTTATCCCTCACACTTCTGCTTCAATAGTAATTCAAGAAAATGCCGACCCGGATGTATTACATGATTTAACAAACTTTTTTCAGAAGCTGGTTCCAGATGGTGACTCAAGTTACCTTCATCGCTCAGAAGGCCCCGATGATATGCCAGCTCATATTCGTTCTGCACTCACACAAAGTAATTTATCTATTCCAGTTAACTTAGGCAATATCGCTCTAGGAACCTGGCAAGATATTTATTTATTCGAACACCGTAAGGAGTCTCACTCCCGTTTGATCAATCTTCATATCATTGGAGAATAGGTTCCGTTTGTAATAAAAATTAATCGCTTTAATCGGAATTATTTTATCAAATTGGATGCGGTTATTATTTGTTTTAATGATTTTTTATTTTCAAAAACTTATTTTTTAGTTTTTGTGGTAAATCATTTACTTTAGAAGCGCGATTTATAATATCTTCGATTTCAGGAACTCCATTAATTACTTGATTGAATTCTGACACAGAAACTCTATTCTCGTCTTTAGATATAGACTTAATTAAATCTCCGCTACTTAAAGTCCCTTCTTTTACTACCGAAAAATAAAAACCGCTTCGACCAGATTTTTTAAAACGTGCCGACAGATCAATTAAACCTATCCGGGCATTAAGGGTAATGCACGGCTCTCTTGGCTGCGTAACAACTATTTCTGCTGAGCCGATACGAAATCGGTCACCTAGACATACTTCATGTTCTAGTAATCCAAGAGTAGTTAAATTTTCACCAAAATCTCCATAGGATAAACCGGGCCTTCTTAACTCATTTCTCCACGCTTCATAATGTTCTGAGGGATAAACACATATTGCTTTTTCTATGCCTCCATGAAGTTTCTTATTAGCTTGGTAGTCTCCTTCAAAACCAAGGCTACTAAGTTCTATCGAACCCTCTATAGGTTTTTTAAAAATACCTGACTTAACTTTTTTCCCATTTCGAAGAACAAAGTTTAATGACCCAATATTTACTGATAATACTTTCATTAGAAATGCTCACTTGTTAAAAATAGATACAATTGATTCGTTATTATTTTATTAAGTTTAAATAATTATAAAATAACCTGGGAACTATTCAGGAAGGTGGACTAAAAATTAACCGAACGTACAAATAGGCTATCATTTCTGATATAACGCTACGCACACCGGCACTGTACAACCACCATTTTAAGGGGTCGTATCTTTTTGGTTTAATGGCAATGATTCCTACACTTGCTGGTGCAAATACTTTCTTATACAAAGTCCAAGTACGCCTAGCATGCACTCCTAAAGATACTACATCCATTGATTTTACTAATAAATTATCTTTTTTAAATCTTTCATTTAGAGCCAGAACACTATAATAAGTCCTATCTTTTTTATTAATGACTGATTGTAAAGTCGATATAATTTTTTCTGGTGGGATACCCAAAATTTTTAGTCTTGCTGCAGTTAAGCTAGCCCATGTCTTATATTGTGATAAGTGATAGCCAGTCCCTATACGACCTCCTGTGGTGACTAGTAATCTATATTCCCCTTTTTCAAATCGTTCTTTCACTTCTACTAATGCATAATCCGGCAACCAACCTTCAACCACTAAAACCTCTCCCTTAACAGGTTGTGTTGGCGCTAAAAATTTATGAGAAAAAAGTATACTAAACACCAGAACTAAACTAAACGTTACCGATAATGCAAGCCATCCTAGGGGGGTCAAAACTCTGCACACTCGAGTGGTCGTTAAATGAAATTTACTCATTTGGATTAAATAAACCTTTTTATTTGATCAAAATTAACTTACGTGAACTACCACAAGGTAGGATAACTCTTTATAAAGCCGCTTAAAGTACTATACTTTATATAAAAATTAGCGTTCTAAAACTTGCCAGAGACCTCTACTCGCGTCATAAAACCGTCAAATTTATATTATATTTAGTGAACTATTCACCATTTATGGATATCCACATCACTTTGCTTATTAACCTAAAAAAAATGTAAACACCTATTTTTAAACGATCTATTCATAAAAAAGAGGCTCGGTTTATATTTTGGTATAATAATTGCTATTTATTTTAATATTCTGTTAAAAGAGTTCCAGGATCTCTAAAAACAGCATATATCATGCGTAAATTAATTTTTAGCTTAGCTCTCTATAAAACGAAACATAAGTTATGGAATATAAACTATAAATACTTTGAACTAAAACCTAAAGGAGAACTAAAAAATGATAACTCGTACTTGGAAGAACAATCCGATCAATCCTAGGATAACAAGTTTTAATTACAATCCTCTGCAATGGGCGAAAGATTTTGAAAAGGAAGTACTTGAAAACAACCGAAAAGTTTTTTCTCGAATTTATAATACAGATATAGAGGATTTTTGGCTAGAATCTGACCACGATTAAAAATAGATTATTCTATCTAAAAAAAATAATTTTCTACGGTTAAGTTTACTAATACCCTCTATGTAAAAAGTATTCTTGAGAATTTTAATTAAAATAGTTTATGCCACTTCTTTAACATAAAAAAATAATACATTTTTTCTTTACTCCCTCTAGTATTTTAAAATGTACTTAAGTAGTTATTTGTTTTATTTATAGGTACAGCCTCGCTTTATTCCTCATTATTTTTTATTCTTATCATATCTATTTAGTAAGTAACTTACTCTATTTTATTCAATAAAAATTTATTATGATTGTATGTGGAAAGTGTGGCACGATAGAAACATATCAAACTATTTTTTTTATCAAGTCATGGAAATTAAAATGAAGCAACCATTGAAACAGTCTTTAAATTTTATGATTTTTTTTATATTAATTGCATTTTTTCAGGTAAGTGCGTTTGCTGAAACAGTACCTGATCGTGATAAAAAACGTGATATTCGTAAACTTTTAGAAGTTTCTGGAATACTAGAGCAAATGGACTATATAAAAGAGGGCGCCACTAACTCTTATTCAAGGATGATCTCCCTTACTTATCCTAAAATTCCTGACGAATTTTGGGATGAATTTAACAAATTGCCCGGGCAAGAAGACATGCGAGTACTAATGGACCGTGTCGTACTTGTCTATAGCAAACACATGTCCCATGATGCAATTAAACAATTAATTAAAATGTTTTCCACCCCATTTTGGGAAGAATGGAAAAAAAAAATGCCCTCCATTAGTAAAGAAGCAGGACTCATAGGTAGCGAATGGACGCAGGAAATTTTGCAGTCTGAACTATTTAAACAAAAAATTGATAAATTAGTCAAAAAATATCATCTAGAAAAACTTAACTCCACTCTTAAAAACCCTCCTTCAAAAGAAAAATAAATGACTAGTCATTTACACTTTTTTTGCACCTAATCCTTCACTAACCTATTACTTAAATCGTATGCGGCATATTATTGCTTGGGGCCTTTTAATTGTCACTATTGGTTCTATTGGTTTAATCATGTTTTTTTTATTTAACCAATCTGGATACAACATTAATACTAGATGGATTCTTATCCCATGCGCTGCTCTAACGTTATTTCTAGTTCCAAAATTGAAAGATTGGATAAAGAAATAACTCTATTTAAAATTACTTATCTTTAACATCTAACTAAAATAATTTACATCATCATTATTATATAAATACCGCCCTGTTTCATTTTAATGTAAAATTAATTATTACTATCTGAAAGGAAAGCATATGGCAAATGAAGAGCAATTTAATCTCATTAAGCAGGGAGTAGAAAAATGGAACCAATGGAGAGAAGATAACGCCGATATTAAACCTGATTTATCAGAGTGTGACCTAAGACAAGCTAACCTCCAAAAAGCTAATTTGAGTTATACAAACCTAAATAAATCTAAATTACAGTTTTCCAATATGACAGGGGCTAACCTCAAAGAAACTTCTTTAAAGAAAGCCAAACTTCAAGAAGCTAATCTTCAAAGTGCAAATCTTCAAAATGCTAATCTTTCTGGAGCTGGCATGTTTGAAATAAATCTTCAATACGCAGATTTAGAAAATGCCAACCTCCAAGGAGCTCAATTTAGCGAAGACGTTCTATTCAACCAGACAAATATAAAAGGAGCAAATCTTAGCGGAACAACTGGTTTAAGTTCCAGTCAATTAGATCTGGCTATCACCGATAAAAATACAAAACTCCCCGATTATCTTGAAGAAGAGATTGATGACGATTTTCTTATGCAGATGTAAAAAAATCAAACCACGTCCGGCTAAAAATTCTTTACGTTTATAAAATTTTATATGGTTCTATTTAATTATCTGTCATATAAAAAAAGCCCCTCTCAGGGGGGACTGAGAGGGGGCCAAACTAGGAGTAACAAAGCAAAACAAACTTCTCACCATTAAATAACAAAGAAGCTATGAATACATATTAGCCTTTTAATATTAAAAATTCATTAAGCTATAGTTAATTTATTTTAATTTTAGGTTAGCTTTTAAAGCTTTTTTTTAATCGATTTATCTTGTAAGTTTAGAAAAATATAATTTTTATTTTAGGGAGGTAGTTATGAGTAATAAGTCCAAGGTGATTTTGGTTTTATCTTTAGGTTTACTATTATCCTTGTTTGTGATGCTTTTTATGGGATTAGGAGACAAACCTGTAATCGTACCTCGGTCCCCACTCTAAATAGAGGATGGTATGCCTTTAAATATTATTATTCGTGAAGCTTGTGAATCCGACTTGCTATCCTTAGTTAAATATAATTTAGCCTTGGCCAAGGAAACCGAAAACCTTGATTTAAATAAGGACACCCTTAGATTAGGTATTCAAAGTTCCTTTGCACTGCCGGGTTGCCATTATTTTGTAGCTGAAACTGAAGGCAATGTTGTTGGCCAAACAATGATAACCTCAGAATGGAGTGACTGGCGCAATGGAACGATATGGTGGATGCAAAGTGTTTATGTTCATCCTAGCTATCGAAAACAAGGTGTGTTTCATGAAATTTTTAAACACATTGAAACAATTGCCGCAAACACTCCTTCCATTCAATCTCTCCGCTTATATGTTATGAAAAATAATGAAACTGGCCTAAAAACTTATCAGAGCATTGGGATGAGCAACTCTGGTTACTTAGTCTACGAAAAACAGCTATTAGCATTTCTTTAAAGTATTTTAAAATACTTATGCTATTTATTATTTTTGCTTCTAATTTATTTATTTTTTTTGTTAATCAAGTTTCGGCATTCGACATTGAGACCGAAGGGCATATTATAACAGGAAGCCAATATATTTTTAATTCACCCCCTTTACATAAAGATTTTGATAGTTCACTAGAATTACATTTCGTGACAAAAGGAAGTTTTTTAAAAACAAGTGAGTGGGCCTTGGATTATGCGTTTGAGACAAACGGCATCTTAAACAATGGGCCCAGTGAACAGTCAAACTTGAGTAACGATAATACTATTAATATTTTACGTAGTTGGTTAAACCTTAGCAAGGGCCCCATAGATTTTCGTGGAGGTCGTCAGGATATTTTATTTGGTTCTGGGGTAATTTTTAGACCATTAGGATTTTTTGATACCCTGAATATTTCAGGCGTACTACCAGAAGCCGTAGGAGTAGATAGTTTTCGCGCTACGTGGTTTCAATCAGATACCTCTCTAATTGAAGCTTGGCTAGTACCAGCAAAAATAGATAGCGCCTTGATTTCTGGAATACGTGGAGAAATGTTATTAGGATCAACTGAAATAGGAACTGTATTCCAATATCACCCAAAATCTAATCTAGTAAATTTTCTCAGTTATGAGCAGGATATGGTCCAAATAGGGTATTACTTTAAAGGTGAGAATAAATTCGGTTTCTGGAATGAAACTCGGTTAGATATTGAAATGCAAACCACGAGTCCAATGAAATTTGATACCGTTTTAGGGATTGATTATACCTTCGATATTGGCGAAGGTCTGCATGTATTGGCAGAATATTTTTTAACCACTCAACAGAAAGAGTTTACCGTTTCTGACTTAAAGGGTCATAAAACTTATCAACAAATTGGGTTTGCTATTGATCAGCCCATCGGCATTGACATAAAGTGGCAGGTTTTTAGTATGTTAGATTTACGAGATAGCAGTTTTCAAATAAATCCACAAATCGAGCTCTCCGTTACAGACACCTTATTTCTTTATTTTTATGGGAAAATTGGTAGTGAAATTAAAGGTACAAAACAAAATGGAAGACTATATCAAAGAACTAATAAATTTAATGGAACGGAATCATCCGTCGGATTAATATTAGCAAAATTTTTATAAATTATAGTTCCTTATGAATAACAAACTAATATCATTCCACGAAGTTTCAAAAATTTTTAAAGTCGGAGATGAAAATTTTACTGCGCTGCGTGATATTAACCTTGAAATTAAAACTGGTTCATTTATGTCTTTTGTTGGACCTTCCGGTTCTGGCAAAACTACTCTGCTAAATCTTATTGGTGGTTTAGATGTCCCTACATCGGGTGATATTTTTTTTAAAGATATAAAGTTATCTTCTTTGAGTCGCAACATGATGGCTAAGTATAGAAGAGAAAATATTGGGTTTATTTTCCAGACTTACAATTTATTACCTGTTTATTCTGTTTACGAAAATATTTTATTACCTCTTTTACTAAATGGACTAAAAGAAAATACTGTTCGGGAAAGGGTTATAGATATAGTAAGTAAAGTTGGTCTTCTTGATCAGATCAAAAAAAAACCTTCTCAATTATCTGGTGGACAATGCCAGCGTGTTGCGATTGCAAGAGCCTTGGTAAAAGATCCTCTTCTAATTCTTGCAGATGAACCAACCGCAAACCTTGATTCTAAAAATTCCTTACAAATTCTCGAATTGATGAAGGAATTAAATCAGCAGTACAAAGCTGCTGTCGTATTTTCTACTCATGATGAAAAAGTAACGCGCTACATTGATCGTGAAATTGGATTAGAAGATGGAAAAATTATTTTTGATAAATAATTATTATTAAAAAAATTTGATATGAACTGGGATATCGCTAAAAAGAACTTTTTTCGACAAGGGTTAAGGGCCTCTCTTAATGTCTTTGTCACAGCTTTTTCTATTATCGCCTTGATATTTATGCTCTCTTTGCTTAATGGCTTTCAAGCTCAAGCAACTAGAAATGTTGTAAATACGGATGTTGGTGGTGGGCACTATATTGCCCCCGGTTTCGATATTCTTTCCCCTACTGAATGGGAAGACCATACTGTAAAAATTCCAAAATCTCTTTCACAATTAGATGATAAAGATAAAGCAGAGGTCCTTGTTCAGCAAGGGCAACTTTACCCTAATAGACGGCTTTATCCTGTTCAAATTCGCGGTATTTCGATGAATCAATCTCTATTAAAACTACCTTTAGATAACTTATTTAACTTCCAAAAACCAATTGAAGACTTAATTCCCGCGGTAATCGGTGCCAAAATGGCAAAAAAGACTCATTTAAATAAGGGCGATATTCTAACGTTAAAATGGCGCGACAAATCCGGTGCAGTCGATGCTAAAGATATTCTCATTATTGATGTAGGAGATATGCTTAATCCTCGTGTCGATGATGGAGTTGTGTGGTTACGTTTAGATCATTTGCGATTTTTAACCGACAGGGCAGAGGAAGTAAGTTGGGTGGCCGTTCGAAATTATGTTGGTCCAATCTTGGGTTTTGAATATCAGTCTGTTGAATTACTTATGGCTGACCTTCTCTCTTTATGGCGACAGGATAGAATAAATTCTAAAATACTTTGGGCGATACTTATGGTTTTGGTTTGCATTAGTGTCTTTAATACACAAATTTTGAATATTTTTAAAAGACAAAAAGAAATTGGAACTTTAATGGCCCTAGGAATGGAACCAAAAAGAATTGTACGTATATTTACTCTAGAAGGTGGCCTTGCAGCATTTTGGGCTCTTTTTGTAGCCATTCTTTTAGGTTTACCTTTTTTTATCTGGTTTCACAGTGTCGGTTTTGACGTTTCCCATTTAAGCGAATCTACTTTACCCATACGAGAAACAATTTATCCAGACTACCAACCATTGGAAATTATTTATTCTCTCGTGATAGTTTTTGTTTTAATTGTAACTGCTGCATGGTTACCCGTAAAAAAAATTACCAAAATGAATCCAACCATGGCGCTTCGAGGAAGAGCTATTAAATGATAGTTTTTCTATTTCGTGGTATTTTTCGCGATAAATCTCGATTTCTTTTTCCTATTTCCATTGTAACTATTGGAGTTGCTCTGGTCGTGGCATTAGTTGGTTTTATGGAAGGGGTCTTCATGGGAATGATAGATATGACTGCTAACCTTGATACCGGACATTTACGATTAGTTAATAAACCTTTTTATGATGAAGAACATCTTCGCCCTTTAGACCGTTCTTTAGCTGCTCAAAAAGAAACCTTAAAATGGCTTGAGCATAACACAAATTCTGATATTACATGGGCACCTAGAATTCGATGGGGTGCCCTTTTAGATGTTCCTGATGTAAACGGCAATACTAAATCACAAACACCGGTAGTAGGAATGGCTTTGGACTTTAAATCCTCTGATTCTTTTGAGATAAAGCGTCTGCACCTGGTCGAATCACTTCTAAAAGGCAAGTTACCTCTCGGTAAAAATGAAATGGTAATTGGAAATCAATTAGCCCATAGCCTAAAAGTTTCTTTAGGACAATCTGTTACACTGCTTGGACAATCTTTTGATGGGGGACTGGTTGCTGATAATTATACTATTGTGGGATTTATAAAGTTTGGGGTTACTACCATGGATAAAAAAATGGTTTTAATAGATTTAATCGATGCCCAAAATACATTTTATATGGATGATACCGTAACCGATTGGTTGGGTTATTTCCCTTCTAGTTTCAATTTTACAAATTATGTAGATGTTAAAAATAAAATAAATTTTAATTTAAATACTTGGATAAAAACCCCACCAAAAGATTGGGCAAAAGACGATATACCCATAACCTTAAGTATTTTAGATCAACAAAATATTGGATCTATGGTAAAAACATTTACCCTTATAAAGAGCTTTGTTGTTGGTATTTTTACTTTTTTAATGATGCTTGTTCTTTGGAATGCAGGAGTTCTGAGCGGAATTCATCGCTACGGTGAAATGGGATTACGACTCGCATTTGGTGAATCTCATTGGAAATTAATATTTACTCTTGGAATAGAAGGTTTATTTATTGGAATACTAGGATCTATTGTTGGTTGTATAATTGGAGGAACATTTACCTGGTATCTTCAGGAAATTGGTTTAAATATGGGTGACGCATTTTCTAAGTCAGGCTTAATGATCAATGATGTAGTCAGAGCTCGACTGACTTTGGATGGATTTATACAAGGCATCATCCCCGGTATTTTTTCGAGTGTTACAGGCACTCTAATAGCAAGCCTAGCTATTTTTAAACGGTCAGAAGCTAATTTATTTCGAGAATTAGAAGCAGGTTAATAAATGGATACGATATATATAAAAAAATTACTTAGTCTATTCTTTTTTATTTTCACAATAAGTCCTTTATTAAATTTAGCTGAAGCCATTGACGCGCAAAAGCTTCTTAAAGAAGTAGATGATAACCTTTGGTCAAATACGAAGTTTATTAGTGGTCGCCTTATTATTGATAATGGACGTAAGGTGAGAACTCTAACTCAAGACTCTTGGATGGAAGGAGTAGAGCGTTCTTACAGTCACTATAAATCGCCTGCTCGAGAAAAAGGCACCAAAATGCTAAAATTAAAGGGAAAACTTTGGATTTACACGCCAAGAACTAATCGAAAAATTTTAATTGCAGGGCACTTACTTAGGCAATCAATGATGGGAAGCGATTTATCTTATGAAGATATGATGGAAGATCATAAGTTAAGCCAATCTTATATTGCTACTTTTGACAGAATACAATCAATTAAAGAGGTCAAATACACCATACTCAATTTAGTAGCTCGAGATAAGAAAACAACTTACCAAACTAGAAGGGTTTGGATAAACCCAAAAGATAAGACAATCTTACAAGAAGAACGTTTTGCAAAAACAGGGAAACTACTCAAAAAGATACTCTTCAAAGATTACGAATCAATTGATGACCGTATATTCCCTAGAACAATGATATTTAAGGATCTTTTGAAAAAAAATACTCAAACTACTTACAAGTTTGATGTAATTAAATTTGATCTTGATATTCCTGATCATTATTTTTCAATAAGTATCTTAAGGCGGTAACCAATCTATATGTTGAGAGATGAGTATATTTCACAGACTAATATTGTAAATATATGGTAATTAAGTCTATATAGAATTAAAATATTTATAAAATATCCAATATAGACAATAAAAAACGTTTGCCATTTTAAAGGGCATTACGAATGCATGATTTTATAATAAACATAAAAATACAAAAATCTAAATTAAAGCTATTACCAGGTACCTGGATATTACTTTTATTTTTTTTAACATTATTGATTGGTTGTTCTGGGTCTAAACCTGGTTCCATTGGACAGTTTATTGATTGTCCAGATAAACCAAATTGTATTTCTTCTAAGAGCATGTTTAGTGCTCAGATGCTATCTCCACTTAAATATAAAGGAACTAAGCTAGAAGCCAAAGAAACTTTATTAAAGGTTTTAAAATCTATGCCGCGAACAAGAGTGTCAACAAACACAGAAAACTTTTTGCATATCGAATTTACTTCAAAAATATTTCGGTTTGTTGACGATGTGGAATTTTATTTTGACAAGCCAGAAATGATTCATTTTAGATCGGCTTCACGCGTTGGCCACTCTGATATGGGAATCAATCGAGAGAGAATGGGTGAAATAAGCCGGCTTTTTTTTGAAGCTACTAAAAATAATTAATTAACTCATTTTTTAAAGTATCTAAATATAATTTTAGTTACATTTTATAAATAACAAGGATGATGTAACTATGATAGTAATTGATAAAAATGATTTGAGCACTCTTCAAAAATCTAAAAAGAATCTTAGCGCATCAGATTTAAGTAAAGCTAATCTAGAGGGAGTTGATTTTAGTTTTGGAAATTTTATTTCAACTAATTTTAAAGAAGCAAATTTAAAAAATGCAAACTTTACTTCATCACAACTAGAGTCAGCTGATTTCACCAAGTCAATTTTAAGTTATGCCGACTTTAGTAATTCTAAACTATTCAAAACAATCTTTTTTAAAGCCATTTTATCAGAAGCAAATTTTACTGACGCAAACTTAATGGGAGCAAACCTTTCTGGAAGTGATTTATCTGGAGCCAATTTTAGCAACTGCACATTGATTGAAGCTAATTTAATTGGCTCTGATCTAACGAATGCCATTCTCCGTAATGCTAAATTAACTGGCCGCTTCACACGTGAAGGTACTTTTAGTAGAGGTGCCAATCTAACTAGATGCATTCTAAAAGGTGCTGATTTTAGTCAAACCGATTGTCATGGAGCTGATATTGCTGACACTAATCTTAGAGAAGCTAATTTATCAAATGCTAATTTAATTGAAACTGATCTAAGAAGAGCTGACTTATCAGGTGCAAATTTGACTGGTGCTAAATTATGCGAAGCTAACCTCAGACAATCTATTCTAACTGGTGCTAATTTTGAAGGCACAAGTCTTTTAGATACTAAAATAACTGGCGTAGATCTTAGTAAGGTTGTTAATCTCTCCCCTGAAGAGATTAACTTGGCAATCATAGATGAGAAGACCAAACTCCCTGAGTATCTTGAAATTATATGGACATCAGAGGAAACTCATGAGTGTAAGGCACGTTCTTAAGTTTCAATATTTTTAAGATTTTTCTTTCAGTAACTAATTTAATTTATAAAGAAAATATTTTTTATATACCCTCTTTAGATAATTCTAACTATAGGATGTCGGGCGACGAAGCTTTGTTGCTATTATGATTGACTTCCATTTGCTTTCAAAGTGCCTAGATATCAAATCTAATATTTTCTTACAACTTTCCTTCCAACTGTTCTGATTTATTATCAATTTTATATGGTTTATTATTCCGGGGTAAAAAGGCCAAAAATGGAGATTTATATCTTCTCTCTTGGACCAATTAGGCGCATCAACTTTTGTTGGAAATATAGTTTTTGAATATTCTACATTCTTGAAATATTCTTTGTTAACGAAAGTTAATTCCATTGCATTAGGTAATTTAAAGCGACCTGTATAGAAAAAGGGTTGATAATTATTTGCGTGTACGTGATAAAGATAAAATAGCTTATTTATTTTATTAATTACCTGTGTCTTCCGCTCTATTTTTGACTTAAATAAATTAGTCCCATTGTAGTCTGGGTGCACACTATGCAAACCATGTATCTCCATAACGATTTGTTCAAAAGATCCTAAAATTTCGTTAGGCATTTGATAAAAAGTATCCCACTCCGCTCCTTCAGTATCAATTTTTAAAATTAGCTTTTTATTTCTATCTTCATTTTCATTGATATGATTTTCTATTGTATTTAAGTTTTTAGTTTTTACTGGCCCGACACCTTCCTTTTTAAAATATAAGAAATCTCTATTAACTGGCATTACATCAATTGTATGATCGTATAGTCGTGCTATTGAGTTATATTTTTCACAAAACATAAGCTCAAAATCAGAATTCGTTTCAACTCCGTATGAATATAAAACATCAATATTCTCTAGTCCTTTATTAAAAAGCACATATCCTCCATCTTCTTTCAAACCTAAACGTATACGCTCACCACCTGGAAGATCATAGGGTTTTAGCTCATTTAAAAAGTTATAAATCGGATTCAAAGCCTATTTATCTCCCTGTGTATTTTTTATTATATATAACCACATAATTTATCTGATTTTGATTGATAGATATTTTATTTCTATAGCATAAAGGTACATTAAAGAAGGTTATGGAGCATGTCTAAATTTAAGCCAAACAAGAGAACTCTATTTTCCATAGGATGATGCTTGATCTATTTTTCTGAGTTGCTCCATGCTCAATCCTAATTTTCCGATAGAATGGGTTCTATTAAATTTCAATGCCTCCTTGAGTAATATCTGAGCACGACTATACTCTCCTTGGATTGCAAATATTTGAGCTAAATACCCCATATAATGTGGATTATAAGGATTTAACTTTTGTCCTTCTAGAAGTTCTTTTTTTGCAAGGACTAAAAGTTTATCATCGTTATTTTTTTTGTAGCGCAACAGCATATTACTTCCTAATTTTATATATGGACTATCACACCGAGGGCATATTTTTTTGGCTTGTGAAGCTCTAGATTGTGATTCATTTAATTTTGTGATTTTAAAAAAATTTTCACTTGTTACGTTCGTAAATTGGT
>CAJJDL010000104.1 GCA_905182935.1 uncultured Nitrospinaceae bacterium
GAGCCATGGGACTAGCGCTTAAAGACGCCAAAATTAATAAAGAGCAAGTCGATTATATTAACTTTCATGGAACTTCCACACTCGTAAATGATAAAGTGGAAACGCTAGCAGTCAAAAACTTATTTAATGATCTAGTCGATAAAATTCCAGTTAGTTCTACCAAGTCTATGGTTGGGCACCCTCAAGGTGCCTCTGGTGCATTAGGTGTCTCAGTTGCACTACTTTCTCTTTATAATAATTTTTTAACACCAACTATCAATCAGGAGAAATTTGATCCAGACTGCAACTTAGATTATATTCCGAATGAAGGAAGAGAGAAAAAACTGGATATTGCTATAAGTAACTGCATATCCTTTGGCAGTAAAAACTCAGCACTGGTACTAGGGAGTTACCCGAAGTAAAAAACATCTAAATTAATTATTTAAAAAACTATCCACTTCTTGATAAAGCATTCTATCGGAGAAAATTTAGCGGTAAGGCATTTTATTGCCTTGCAATTGATTTACGATATCGACTTCGAATTGGTTTTCAACACGAACAAATTCTTCAAACTCGCGCGGGCTTTTAAACTCAAAAGTTCTAGGTTCTTTCTGACCACAAATTTCTTCATCTTGCTCGACAGTGAGCATGTTTTTTTCTAGTGACCGTATAGCAAATTTTTTACGTGTCTTAAACTTCTCAAAGATTTCTTTATAAACAGGCTCTAAGTTGAGTGCCATAATAAAGCTCCATACGTTATTTATTGAAAATAATTTAACACCCACATGATGTCTTAACCAGGGTACTCCCCTGAATAACCTATATTTTTTAGTATAGACTATCATAGTGCTACAAAAAATATAAATCAATAATGTTAAGAACTACCTTTTTTTACATTAAAAGCTTCCAAGTTATTATATTATATGTTATTTTTCTTTTGAATTAACGGCTATAAACAAGCGTTATAAAAATATTTTTTACGGCAACAAACTCCCTCCGAAATATCCGTCAGGTTCAGAATTTTTCGGAGTAAACCAACCTCTAACAATCTAAGTTTACCACCTAAAATTCTATAAATTATATTTTTAAAACTATGCCTGCTAAATTGACACTTAACAAATTAGCTGAAAATTTAATACTAGAATCTAAGGTCCCGTTTTCTTCTGACGATTTTGAAAAAATAATTCAAGAAAAATGGGAACAAAAAATTCCCGTTTCTACTCTAAAGCGGTTAAAGAAAAAACTTTCCCTCCACAACAATCTTATTGGAACTGATTCAAGGGAATTTTTACCAATTTCTATGATATTGCAAAAAATTCACAACCTCTCTTTATCTATTCCACTAGGAAAGTTTGAAGTTGAAAAAAAAGGCTTTTTCCCAGGACATAGGCTCATTCCTTTCATTGCTAACCATAAAAAAGAATCAGACCTTACTTTTCTTGACACAGAAGGGAATGAAATTAAAAAAGAAAAAGTACCATTAAGGATTGAAGATATTGTTGGCTACTACCAATATTCGAGTCCGGCATATTTCCCTGATGAAATTAAATTAAATAATTGGGCTCTTGAAAAAAGCTCTCTTCTTATCACTACTTGGGACTTATCTCAAATTATTTATCAAAACCAACTCCAAGAAGGAGATTTTTTATTAATTAAGCTGGTGAATTATGAAAAAGGTGTTTTTAGTATTCAACCTTGTCATAAAAATGATATGAGCATTGGGCGACTCAAAATCAGGGCTCTTTTTGTTGCAATGGAAGCAACTTTGAGCAAATTTTGCGAAGCTGATTCGTTTTGTACCATTGGACTTGAAAAGCAAATCCTCTATACACTTTACAATATGGATAAAAGCTTATTGGATGTAACCGCACTTTCTTTAACAGATTTTCTTGATTCATTAACAGAACTTGAAGTTGCAGCTTGTGAAGAAGGAGGCGGAAAGTTAGTTCCTGGATCAAGAAACTACTCTAGTCAGTCAATTTATAAAGAAAAACCAAGAATCTCAAAAGGTGAAACTGGTTCTCTCGATAAAATATTTCACGATCTAAAGCTGGCATTTAACAAAGCTGAGTTTATTTCTATTCTTTATACAGTTATGGCCTCCAAAGTGTACAAACTAGAATCAGTTTTTAATATACTTTTTGGTGGCGAAGGAAAGTTGTTTCATGATCAAAACCAAAATGAAGTATTTTACAGTTACCTTAGACGACTATTAAAAAAAGTAACAGCCGATCTAGAACAACCTGAATCAATCGTAACTACTACTTTACGTAATCAAACAGTTGGTATAAAACTTAGTTTAATAGGAATTTTAAGGTTTCTAGAAGAAAATGATGTCGGCTTAAAAGACTTACCTTCCGATATTTTGGAAAAAATACACGACCTAGATCATTTTTGTCGAGAAACGTTGACCCACCTAGCTGATCGATCTGTTATTGCAGACCTGAAGTTTATTCATGATGCGAGACTTGCTATTAAAATTATTCTTCCTCATGCAGCTTCTCTAGAAGAAGAGGTTTATAGCCAACTTGGTTTTTATTAATTCAAAAAATATCTAATATTTTATCGGAGGAATACTTTCCCTTCCATAAAGTTATCAGCCCCTCTTTTTCTTTTTAACTAAATAGCCCTGCCTCTTAGCGCATGGCCAGTAGCATCTTCCACAACAACTTTCACCATATCCCCTATAGAAATTTTCTTTCTATCCCCAGTAAAATTAACTGACCAGTATTGGGCATTTCTACCTCTAAAGTCGGCACCAGGTTTATAGCTTTCTCTTTCGACCAAAACATCAACCACCTGACCTAAAAATAATTTTCCTTGTTCAAGAGTTAATTTTTTTTGCAATTCAATTGTTCTTTGTAAACGAGCCGATTTAACTGATGGTGGAACTGAGTCAGGAAAATCCTGCGCCGGTGTATTGGGGCGTGGGCTATAACTAAACATATAACTATTATTGAATTTTATTTTACTCATTAAAGCAAGAGTGTCTTCAAATTCTGACTCTGACTCACCTGGATAACCTACGATGATGTCGGTGGACAACCCCATATCTGGGACAACTGTTTTCAGTTCTTCTATTATAGAAATATATTCTTCTATCGTATGCATTCTACGCATTTCGTTAAGAATTCGATTATTCCCACTTTGCACAGGAAGATGTAAATGGTTTACCAAAATATCAATATCACGATAAGCCAGAATACATTCGCGAGTAAAATCTTTTGGATGGCTCGTCGTAAATCTCAAACGCTTCAAACCCGGAATCGACGCAATTCGATATAATAATTCATGAAAAGGAACCGACCGTTTAAGTCCACGTTTTCCATAAGCGTTGACATTTTGCCCTAATAAAACAACCTCACGTGCACCTCTTGATACTAGAAGTCTAACTTCTTCTTCAATTTCTTCGGCTTCTCGGCTTTTTTCTCGACCTCGAGTAAAAGGAACAACGCAGAAAGTACAAAACTTATCACAGCCCTTTATTATATTAACAAACGTTGTAGAACCTGGGTTTAGCGGAGTTTCGCCCGAAAGCTCTGGAATTTTGTAGCTTATATCTGTGTCAAATTGAGTCCGGACCACGGATACTTTCTTATTCTTAACCTCGTCAACTACGCGAACAATATGCTCCACTCCATCAGGCCCTATAACAAGGTCAACAAACGGAAGTTTTTCCAAAAACCTTTCCCCCTCTTGCTGAGCTAAACAGCCAGTAAAACCAAGGATTAGATCGGGGTTAGCCTCTTTAAGCGGTTTTAAGTTTCTGGCAAGAGAGTATATTTTTTGCTCTGCCTTTTCTCGAATAGAACATGTGTTGATTAGAACTAAATCTGCATCTTTCACTTCTCCAGTCCTAATATAACCGGAATGAAACAGTAATAGTTCCATACGATCTGTATCTGCAACATTCATCTGGCAGCCATATGTATCTAAATAAACCTGTTTCATAAGAAAAGACTGTAGTCTAAAAATATTTGGCTTTCAACAGAGAATTTTTTTTCGATACTTAATCTAAATACACGACGTTATTCAATAGAATAACTAACTTTATTTTTTTGATAAAAACATCCATAAAGTAATAAATAAAAACACTTTTGCACTCACTAATATAAATATTTTTATAATATAAATGATTCAAACATAGTTTCCAAAGTGCTAATATAGATATTCTTATTACTCTAACGATAATTGATTCATCCTTATGAAGAGATTGAATATTGACCTAGAAGAAAGAAGTTACGATATTCTAATCGGTCGAAATATTTTATCTAAAATTGGAGAACTTATTTCTAAACGATTTAAGCCAAGTAAAACCACCATCATCACACATCCTTCTATACGAAATTTATTTGGAGATAAAATTGAATCCGGGTTAACTAATATCATTAATTCTTCTGAGGTCATAGAGGTACCCGAAGGCGAATCATCTAAGTCACTACAACAAGCTGAGTTAATATACGATCGTATGCTCGAGATGAAGTGTGATCGCAAGTCGTTCTTAATTGCCCTGGGTGGTGGAGTAATAGGTGACCTCACGGGTTTTATTGCAGCAACTTATCAACGTGGAATCCCTTTCATTCAAATACCAACTACTCTACTCTCACAAGTGGATAGTAGTGTGGGTGGTAAAACTGCAGTAAACCTCCCTCGCGGAAAAAACATGATTGGCGCTTTCTACCAGCCTAAGTTGGTTGTAATCGATCTTGATACCCTACAGACTCTTCCTGAAAAAGAATTTCGAGCCGGACTTGCCGAAGTTGTTAAATATGGAGTCATCGCCGATGCGGAGCTATTTACTTTTTTAGAAAATAAAGCAGAGGACATTCTTTCTCTAAAGAGTGCTTGTCTGGAATATATTATTGAAACTTCTTGCGCCATCAAGGCCCGAGTAGTAGAAAAAGATGAGCATGAGAACAGACATCGCATGATCCTTAACTTTGGACATACCTTTGGTCATTCGATTGAAACTCTTACCAATTATACTGAATATCTTCATGGAGAAGCTTTGTCCATCGGCATGGTTCAAGCAGCCTCTCTTTCTGTGGAAACTGGACTATGCAATAAAGATGTATTGATACGGATAACAAACTTGCTGAAAAAATTTGGCTTGCCCATCCATCCACCCGATTTAAAAACAGAAGATATCATCCGGTCTATGTACCATGATAAAAAAACTACTCACAATAAACTCCGGCTAATACTAGTAAAAGCTATAGGTTCAGTTGAAATTGTAGACAATGTATCGGAAATACCAATTAAAGCTGTGTTAAATAAAAAGCAATAGCCCAGTAGATTTTTTAAACTTCTCAGAAAGGCCATCCCATTTTTAAATTTTCTGTATTATCTAGTGGTAGTAAAGGAAACTGCATTTACATCGAGTCAGATGCGACTAAAATAATTATTGATTCGGGATTAAGCGTTAAGGAGCTCGTGAGACGCTTGAAATTCATAGATCGAACGCCTGAAGAGTTAGATGCTGTTTTTTTAACACACGAGCACTCTGACCATATAGGTGGAGTAGGACCTTTAGTGCGCAAATACTCGATACCTTTATATGCCACCAATGGGACCATTCAAGCGGGAAAAAAATTGGGCAGTGTCCCAGTATTCAATCCCATCCGCGCAGGTGAAACGGTCCAATTAAATGGTCTAGATATCGAACCCTATACTACCTCTCACGATGCACAAGAATCGGTCGCTTACGTAATACGTTGCCAAAACAGAAAATTAGGTCACGCAACCGATATGGGATTAGTCACTAATGAGGTTCGCGAAATCTTAAAAAATTCTCATGTATTGCTACTAGAATCTAACCACGATGTTGAAATGTTAGATGTCGGTCCGTATCCGTGGGCTTTGAAACAAAGGATTAAAAGCAATCTTGGCCATTTATCGAATGAGGCATGTGGAGAATTATTGACAGCAATTAAACATGAGAATCTGCAAAGAGTAATATTAATGCATTTAAGTCAAACAAATAATCATCCGGATATCGCCCATATTACAGCACTTCAAGCATTGGGAAGTCATACTCCTGTTTTAAGTTTAGCGGATCAGGCCCAACCAACGGAACTAATAGAAGTTTAATCCTGAAATAGTAACTACGTCTCACCAGGTGCACTTCTCGCTTTTAATTAATTTATCAAAACTATAATTTTCTATGATTACTCTTAAAGACAAAGTAGTTGGGAGTTATTACGGCATGGCTTTAGGTGACGCCATGGGCCGCTCTGCAAAAAGCTTAAAACCAGAAACTATACAACAACTCTTTGGTTCGATGGATGGCTTTAAAGATGTAATTCCATATATTGGCAAAGGCGTTAAACAATTTAAAATGAAAGGCCTATATGGAAGTCAAACCCAAAGTGCTTTGGTCATTAGCGATAGTCTTCTAAAAAATAAAAAAGTAGACCCTGAAATAATATCTCACCTTCTGCTTAAAATGAGTGCGAATGGTCCTGAGCATTATTTTGGTACTTTTCGACAGCCAGGAAAAAGTTTTTTTCAATCAGTCACCGACCTAATTGAAGATCCCCCTCGAACTCCTGAACACAACATGGCAGATGCAACATTTTTATCTATGGGAATCCCAACTGGTCTTCTTCACAGAGAAAGACCAGAAGTAGGCATTCATTTAAATATTGCTATCGGTTTAATGATGAGTCGAAATCTATGCGAGATCACGGGGCTTGCACTCACCGGCTATATTGCCTCTAGACTTTTAAAATTTGAGCCAGAAAAAAATAACGACTCTTTCGAACAAACTGAACTTATTTTAAGAGACGTGGAAATGTTTTGTCAGAAAATTGAGAACCAGCTTAAAAAAACTGCTCCAAACCTCTGGAAAACTACTCCTGAATCTGAACATGGCATGCTTGAAAAAACTATTAAAAACCTTCGAGAACAGTGGAACATTGATTTTGATGAATTATTAAGTTGGGTTTGTGAAAATGCATCTGACCAATATCAAACAAAAATCACAAGCCCTGCCCAAGGTTATGTTTTAACTTTATTGCCACTGTGCCTAATTATTGTTCTACGCAAATATTGTGGATTCGATTCAGCTTTAACCAATGTACTTAACATGGGGAAAGAGGCTGATAAGACTGGGGTTTTGGTTGGAACATGGGCTGGCGCAATTTATGGATGGAATGAGATCCCGGAAACTTGGCGCTCTGGTCTTGTAAATGGTAAAGAAATCCGAATACGTGGAGAGGGCTTATTTTCTCGATCTTTCCCGAAGGAGGCCAAAGATATTTATGAGATGGAACTAGGTTTAACCTCTAAAGAATTCGAGACAGGCAAAAAATACTTCCAAAAACCGAAGAAGTTTACTCGGCCAACTCCAAGGCCAATGCTTTCATGGGAAGATGAAGACACCAAAGAGTCAAATATTCCAGAAAAATCTGATGCAGTTAATTGGAGAAAATTTGAAAAAGATAAGTCTAGAAACAAAAAAAACCGCAGAAAAAATTTAAAAAATAACGCCGAAACATCTGAATAGTCGCTAAATAATTTAAAAATAAAATACCGCTGTTAAAAACTTTTAAACGTTTGAAGAGCCATTAGTGATCTTAAAATCTCTATCAAGACCTTATCGCTGGAAGACATTCGATCTCATCAAAGGTATTACAAACCGAACAAACATCCTCCCATTCATCCACTTGCCTTCCGCATGCTCCACATTTAAAACTAAGAATATTACTCTTTATCTGCTGAGAAATTTTTTCTAAAAATTTTTCAGATGCGGCACTTTTATTTTGTTTTTTATATGCATCAGCTAAGAGGATTAAAGAAACAATGTTTTTTTCGTAATCTATATTTTCTTCGATTACCTTTATCGTTTCCTGAGGAGCATTTTCCTCCAAAAAAAGACTTCCTAATAACAGGCTTAAAGTTTCCAATCTCGAGCCTTCAGAAATTTTCAACGCTTCTTTATACTCCTTGACCATTACACCCAATTGACCTGATTCTCTGTAATATTTTTCCATTCGAATCAAACAAACTGGAGACTTCGTACTTATGTAACCTTTCTTCCAGGATTTTAATGCAGCTTTAATATTTTCAATTTTCAAACAAGCCTCGCCCTGCATAATATATCCAGCCAAGCAATGCCTATCTTCTCGTAATGCTTGTTCAAACTTAGTTATTGAAGCATTAAAATCACCACTATTAAAATATCCAATCGCAATATTATAAACACACCAACAAAGTATTTTTTTTTCTGATTCTTTTTCCTCTTTTACCTTAATTTTAGAAATTAGTTTTTTTTGAACTCTAACAGCCAACTCCCACTCCTTTGATTTTAAATAAACGTCTCTCATACGGGATAAAACGCGGGAAGAACTGCTATCTAACTTCGAAATTTTTTCTAGAATCTCTATCTCATTTTTTTGTATCCCCTTCGTACAATAGTCATCTGCCAAACTATACAGAACATCTAAATTATTAGGGGCCACTTCTTCCGCTCTTAAATGAAGGTCCAAAGCACGTGAAGGGTTACTTTCTTTTCGCAATATATTTCCAAGTCTAATAAGTGCTCCTATATGATTAGGAGAGAGATCTAATGTTTTTTCGTAAACTGGGATAGCCTTTAAAACATGTCCCGCTGCTAAAATATTTTCGGCTTTATTAAATAGTACTTCAATTTTTAGATCAGTTTTATTTTGACGTTTACTAAGCCCCGTTACCTTTAAATTACTAAAAAAAAGTTTTATGGATTTCGCTCCATGTAAAAGACCAGCTATTAAAATACCCAATAAAACCGAACCAAGAAACAAGACAACCATCGGAATACTCAGCGAATGATTCTGAGCAAAGTGTATTTCGACTTCATGTGGGTTTAAAAAAGAAAAATAAACTGAAAGTAATGTAAAAAAAATAAAGGCAACAATTGATTTAAGTGACACTTTGATTCCGTAGTTGATATTTTCTAAACAAGCCAATACAACTAAATAAAAACTTAAAACAGCTTATTGACAAATAAAACGATTACAAAATTTAGGTTAAGCGCTTTTTATTATTTTCTAATGTTTCAAGGCAATTGACACAATGCTCTGTAAGGGGCACAAGATCTAACCTTCCTTCTGGAATGGGACCTTCACATTCTGAACAAACCCCATAACTTCCATTTTTTATTTTTTTAATAGCTTCTTCCACTAACCATAATTTATCTCCATCTTTTTCTCCAAAATTCACCTTGAATTGCTGGTCATAGGATTGAGTGGCATCGTCAGTTATATCAGCCGCCTGCTCATTTAGATTATTTTTGGAGGATTTATATTGTTCCTTTACCTCCTCAATTATGGTTAGACGTATTCCTTCTAACCTCTCTTTAAAAGAATAAAGTGTGGTTTTATTCATGATATCTATCTTTCCAATGGCATATCTGAGGGTATTTCGACGATTGGCACATCTCCCCACAAGCGCTCTAAATCATATTGAACACGAACATCTTTATGAAAGATATGAACAACAACATCTATCAAGTCCAAAACTACCCAGTTGCCGGAAGTATAACCTTCTGTAGACGATATTTTATAGGATTTTTCATAAACTTGACCCAAAATGGAATCGGCAATAGCCTGAGTCTGCATTCTAGAGTTTGCGCTACAAATGATAAAAAAATCAGTCAAGTCTGAATATGTTCGCAAGTCCAAAACTAATATATCAAAAGCTTTTTTTTCAGAAGCGGCGTGCACTATTAATTGATTAAGATTATTTAATTTTTCTACCATACGCCTTATATAGGTTTGAATTTGAGTGAGCTATGATAAATTTTTTGCTCAATAATATATCTTTCAACTTCACGTGGCAACAAATTCTCCATTGATTTACCTTGTGCTAACTGTTCCCTCACTAAACTTGAAGAAATATCTCTTGGCCTAATATTACAAATAATCAATCTGCTTCCTGTTTCTTGGTGGTAAAACTCCTGATTTTTACTTGTTGTCTTACACGAAATGTATGGGGAATGCCCTTTAAACATTTTAAGAATATTTTCCTCTGAAAAATTTAAATTCATACCTGGACGTGAGGCAACTACTATAGTGTATCTTTTCATAATTTTAAATGCATCTTTCCATGAGTCTAATTTAAATAAATTATCATAGCCGATTATTAGAAATAGTTTGCTATTTGGAAACTCAATTTGAAGATCATTTAATGTGTCAATAGTATAAGAAACTTCTTTACGGTGTATCTCTTTATCCGAGATACTAAAATGAGAACTACCTTTAAGTGCTACCTTAAGCATCTCTAGGCGATAAGTGCTCGAAGCCAATGGGGCTGTTTTTTTATGAGGTGCCTGGAAAGCTGGTACAAATAAAATCCGGTCTAAATCAAACTTTTCATATATTTCTTGAGCTAAACCAAGGTGCCCTATATGCACAGGATCAAAACTCCCGCCTAAAATTCCAATTTGGCATTCATCTTTGAACATTTTTTTTACTCATGTTTGGTTTCCAGTTTTACTTAAATATTTCATAATTACTGTAAATTTTCTAGATTATAAATTTGAATTTTTATCAAAATATTGCCTAAAAAAATTAGACTTATCTACGTTACCATTTAAATCTACAATCGCTAAAAGACTACCCTGAGAATCATTGACTTTAATAATTTTTCACCTTATTCTCTGAGTTATCTTATACTTTAAGCAGAGTGAACACTCTATTACTAGTCACTAATATAGTGATAAGTTTTTTT
>CAJJDL010000105.1 GCA_905182935.1 uncultured Nitrospinaceae bacterium
ATTTCTGTATCGATTTTATTTAACTGTAACAATTACAGTGGACGTGATTGCAGGATTGAAGGGTACATGTCCTCCATTTGCAAAAAGAGTACGGATTACATGTTTGCCAGAATCCATTTTCAACTCCTTGCATGTGGAGCCATCGCCCATGTGAACATGGTTGGCGTCTTTACCGATTCTTTTACTTAGGTCGGTTGGAAGGTCAACATCAATGAGAATGTGGTGATGCCCTTTGCCCGGATTTATGCCTTTTTTAGCCGGTTGGACTTCTACTCCGTCAACTGCCATGCATACCTTTACAGGGCTTGAAACAGTAGCTCCAGTTGCAGGTTCCGTTATAACTACTGCACCACCAGCATAAACTGTGGATGAACTAAAAACGAGACACATTGCAGCTAGAATAAGCCATTTGGTTGAGATGTTTTTCATAAAAATAAAACTCCATTCTAATTTTAATTGTTAAAAAATATTCTTCATTCTAAGAAACCATAAACGTAACCCGATCAAGATTCAAATTAAAACGACCTTGAATGTTTACTTTCTATTATAGAATACGTGGTTATTAAATTTTATTATTAATAAAAATGTTATTTTTATGGTTTTTCGCATGGACTTTAATGAGTCTACCGATAAAGTCGATTAAGATACATTAATATTTCTTCGTGATTATAAGGTTTGTTCTGTGAGAGCAGAAGAGTATTTATCTTGACTTCGAAAAGAGAGTTCCATAACCTTAACAAATTCATTTATATTGTTGGCGTTGATCAGATATTAGCGTTGGCATAATCTATATCTGGGAGGTTTGATGGTTTACACAATTCGGAGGTTCAAATGGTAGTTACAGGAGATTGCAGGCTCCTTCATACATGCGAAATGTGTGAATTTAATAACGAGACAGATTGTAAGGCAGATAAAAACGAACATAACCGCTGGTTGGTTAATAAGCGGATGGGTGATATCAAATTCAAACTTATTGTGGGAAGTAATAAGGGGGGAGTTGGTAAAAGTACAGTTACTACTAATCTTGCAGTTGCTCTAGCTGCCAAAGGATTTAAAGTAGGGCTAGCTGATGCGGACCTTCATGGGCCTAATATTCCAAAACTTTTAAAAGCCGAAAATATTCGCTTGAAATCTACAGATGAAGGAATTGATCCCTATGAAACGAGTAATGGGCTGAAAGTTGCTTCATTAGGATTTTTGATTGAAGATCCTAATATGCATATTGCTTGGCGAGATGCGGTAAAGTATGACTTTATTATTGAATTATTAGGTAATATTCAATGGGGAGAGCTTGATTACCTTTTAATAGACTTGCCCCCAGGAACAGGTAACGAGCAGATCACTATTATTGATTTCATTGGTGATGTAGATGGGGCGGTAATCGTCACTACCCCGCAAGAACTTGCATTGCTAGATGCTAGGAAAATGATTTCATTTGCGCGTGACAGTAATGTTCCTATTGTGGGAGTGATAGAAAATATGAGTTACTTTATTTGCGATGCTGGAAAGAAGTATCATATCTTTGGTGAGGGGGGTGGTAAAAGGCTGGCAGATGAACTTGTGTTGCCATACTTGGGAGATATTCCTCTTGACGCTGATATTGTTGCATATTCTGACCGTGGGGAGCCAGTTGTTACTTCTCAACCAGATTCTCCAGCGGCCAAGGCATTTTTGCAATTAGCCGATAACTGTAATAAGTTTTTGAACCCAGAGGAAGTAAAAGCCGGTTAAAAAAATGGTTATTTATTTTTAGAAAAGGTTTCTTAAAATTACCTAGGTAATAGGCTGCCCTCAAGATAATATTATTGTGAAGAAATTAGAATTTAAATTCAGGGCACATTTTAGTTAGCAGTTGATATTCTTTAGCCAGAGTTCACTCCATGCACTTTTCTTCAATGCAGGTAGAAAAAAAAATAAAGGTATCAGCTTTGATAGCCTTTCAGTTAGCGCTTCTATTTTTTCTGGCCTCGCTGATTCATGCCGGATCAACTGATCTCAGTTACACCAATAATCCAGTTTTGGCTGTTGTTGACGGACAGCCTATTACTCTTGATGACTTAAAGAATGCGCAGATTCAAGATGCTATGGTGCAGTTACACCAAATGCAGTCTCATGAGTTGAAAGAGCGAGTTATCATGAAATTAGCTAAAAATCATCCTGGACTAAACTTGGAAGGGGATGTTTCTTTGCCTAGTGAAGATGATGTTGCTCATTTTTATAATAATACCCCAGGGATCAAAGAGATGGGCACTCTGGAGAAAATGAGAGATGAAATAATAGAATATCTTAAGAAAGTTTTGCGCAATACCTATATAGATAATCAGTATAAGTTGGCGATTAAAAAAGGCTGGGCTAAAATCTATCTCCAGCCACCCCTGGAGTTTAAGCTTAAAGCTAAAATCAATACTGCTAAGCTCTGGTTTAATGAAGACGACAATATAATGCGAAGCGTTTTTTTGTTGGAGTATTCAGACTTTCAATGTCCATTTTGTAAAAGGGTTCAAGGTACCCTAGATAAATTACGTGAGCATTATAATAAAGAAGTTCAATTTGGTTATAGACATTTTCCTCTGGAATTTCACAAAGAAGCAAGGCTTATGGCCGAGTCCGTCGAATGTGCCCGAGATCAAGGTAAGTTTTGGGAATTACAAAAAATTTTATATGATAGTGTAGAGAAAATTCCCAAAAAAAATCTTTATAAGTATGCCAAGAAATCTGGAGTTAAAGATATACGCCGGTTTCAGACCTGTCTTAATGAAAGGAAATATAAAGATAGGGTCCTCAATGATTTGAAAGAGGGAATGCAGTTGGGTATTCGTGGAACGCCTACTTTTATTTTAGGTGCTTTTGACAAAGATACTCGTGTTGTTCATGGCGAGTTATTGTCTGGAGCAGTATCAGAAAAAAAGTTCAAAGAAGTTATTGAAAAATATCTTTCCATAGCTCGTGCTGAGGCGAGCCTTGCCCGATAAAAGTCCTCATGGTTTTCATGAAGATACCCTTCTCAAAAGTCTCCGTTTTTATTCCTAGTCCAAGTAAGTGGGGAAGATTTTTTTTTCTTGTGGTGACTGTACTTACTTCATCAATAGCTGATGCAATGCCACCTTTCCAAAAATTCAATAAAAATTCAGACTCTTTATTTAGTTTTAAGTTAAATGCTATTGTTGATCCAGAAGCTATAAAACCTGGAGATAGGTTTACTTTATATCTTAATTTAGAAATAAGTGCAGGTTGGCATATTTATTCGCTTTATGCCAAAGAGAATAAAGAACAATCACTGGCAACTAAAATTATACTTAAATCAGATGTGTTTATTCCTAGTGGGCTATGGGAAGAGCCTACTCCTGTTATAGAGTGGGATGGAGCCTTGGAAAAAATTGTTAAGACACATACGCAGGTTGTAGAATTTCGCCGTTGGTACAAAACTATCGAGCCAATTTCTTCAGGTTTTCATGAAATAAAAGGATCGATAGTAATTCGGGCCTGTAATAATAAAATATGCAATTTACCTAGAAAAATTTTATATAAAACACAAATTAAAGTTATAGATGGAGAAAATGTTGACAGCTCGCGATAAAGAAGTTGCGGGTTTTTGACGAAAAAAATAGTCGAATGAAAAATATAAGTAGCCTTGTGAAGGAAAGATTGAAAAAAGAACAGATAGTTTTGCTAGATGCGATTGTGGAAATGGCTTCAATCCATAATGTGAGCGTTTATGTAGTAGGTGGTTTTGTGAGAGACTTACTGCTTAATATTGAGAACCTAGACCTTGACCTTGTAGTAGAGGGTAATGGAATAAGCTTTTCTAAAACTCTAGCAGAGAAATTTTGTGGTAGCACAAAGAGTCACCAAGAATTTGGCACTTCTAAATTGACGTTGCAAGACAAATCACATATTGATGTGGCAACAGCAAGGACTGAGTATTATTCCCATTCTGCGGCTTTACCAACAATTGAACCGAGCTCTATTAAACTAGACCTTGCTCGCCGTGACTTCACTGTAAATAGTATGGCTATTAAATTGGATAAGCAGGGGGTATTTTTTCTGATTGATATTTTTGGCGGTGAAATCGATTTAAAGAATGGTTTTATTAGAATTCTTCATGATCTTAGTTTTATAGACGACCCATGCCGAATTTTTCGTGCAATTAGATTTGAACAGAGGTTTAACTTTCGTATAGAAGATGATACGAGAGACCTTATGTTAAGTGCGATTGAGAACAAATTGATTGATCAGTTGAGCGGTCAACGCGTTATAAATGAAATAAAGCTGATTTTAAATGAATATGATCCCAAAAAGTGCGTTGATAGAATGCGACAACTTTGTCTACTTCAAACGTTCGCTCCAGAAATTTCAAGTCATGACTTTAACTGGTCTGTCATTGAAAAAATTGACAGCGTGCTAATTTGGTTGGAGAGGATACTTTCTATGTCGGGACATCCCCCAAAGTGGCGCGTATATTTCCTTGGGCTATTTATCACTATGAAGGGTGTGGCCTTTGAAAAGTCAGTGAAGCGCCTCCACCTTCCCATTAAAATTAGTAACTGGATACGTTTAGATAGAAAATTTTTTGATGAATCAAAACGCCAATTAGATGAAGAAAAAGAACTTAAACCCAGCCAAGTTTATGATCTTTTTACGAATTTATCATCTGAAGCGGTAGTTCTATTGCTTGCTACTTGTTTCAGTGAACGAGTATGTAGTTATGTGGAATTATACTTTAATCAGTATTGTGAATTGGCAAAAATAAAACTCACTGGTGACGATTTGATGAAAATGGGAATGCAACCAGGTCCAACTTTCAACAATGTTTTTAAAGCCCTGCGCGATGCACGTGTTAATGGGCAAGTTGCGTCTCGCGATGAAGAAGTAATTTTTGTAAGGTCTAATTTTCTATGAGTAGACTTATCTTATACCCGAGAAATTATTGTAATAAGCTGGTTTTATCGGTTAAGAAGACTTTAATTTAATGCGTTATCGTTTAACACTCAACGCAACCAGAATGGCCCAATTTAGTTTGTATGTTTTATGATATAATGTTTTGCATATTGTAAACTAGTATTTAGTCTTTATTATGTAAGAAAGAGAGGAATAATGTGGCTAGCGTAGAGTACTTAATTAAGCAATTTTTATCTGACGATAAAAAAGTTTTAGACCTTAGTAATCAGGTTTTGGGTGATAAAGGAGCTGTTACTTTAGCGAAGTCTAAACATTTAAAGAGAGTTAAGAGATTAACGTTGGCAAATAACAACATTAGTGATGAGGGTGCAATGGCAATTGCTAACTCCGAGCAATGTAAAAAATTGGTGGAATTGGACTTTTATGGGAATGTTATTAGCGATGATGGCGTAAAGGCCATTGCAGAATCTCCCAGTATGGCCAATCTTAAAAAGCTCAATCTTTATGGTAATCTCGTCGAAGATGAAGGCGCTATTGCTATAGCGGAATCGAAAACTTTGTCAAAGCTTCGCTATCTATTCCTTACCTCTAACCGTGTCCGAAAACAGGGTATAGATG
>CAJJDL010000106.1 GCA_905182935.1 uncultured Nitrospinaceae bacterium
TTATGCTCCCAGTTACAAGAAAGTCGCCACCATAAAAAAGGAGGGCTAGGCTAAGAAAAATAAGTCCAGTGTCTATAGGCATTAACGTAAACGCTAGTGAAAAATATGAATGTTAATCTGCTATAAATCAATAATAGAGTTTGTCTGACCGCTGTTGAATAAAAAAAGGCATCCAAGTGGACGCCTTTAATAATTATAGTAAATAAAGAAAATAAATAAACAAGTTAAAAATATTTATATATAACGTTACTAATGCCACTTTCGATGGTTTAGGAATTATTTTTAAGTGTTTGCGGAAGTTTTTATTGAGATATTTTATTATTAGGAAGGTCGAATAAAACTATTTTTAAAACCTTGGCTAATTAGTTGTTGGTGTAATTTTTTAGCTTCACTTTTATTTAAAAGTCCATTTATCCTGATTATGTAGTGTGCATTTCTAGTTGTAATTTTATTTATATTTGGTTCGAGGCCACTTTTTTTCAGTTTGTTATAAAGTTTTCTTGAGCCGGCTTTATTTTTAAATAGTCCTAATTCTAATATGTATTTTTGACCATATTTCTTTAGTGATGGTATTAATCCGATAGATTTAAGTTCTGTAATATTTTTAGCAGCCTCATTTTTCTCTTTATAACTCCCTAACGATACTTGATATCTAGGTGAATTTGAATTCCGTATTATTGATTCTACTTTATAGCCTTTAGATTTTATTTTTGTTAAATAATTTGAGGCATTACTTTTGTTAGAAAATACTCCCATCTGAATAGAATATTTATTATTAGTGTCTAGGTCAGGTCTTGATATACGAATAGGTTTGTTGATTTTTATATTGTGGTTATTCTTTGCATGCACATTTTTTGATTTTAATTGTTTAGTGGTTTCTGGGGTTAACTTTTGAGTTCTTACGTTTTTATTTGGTGGAAGGTTTACTTTCTTTAATTTTTTTGGTGGCGATACAGTAAGTGGTATTGTTGTTAGGTTGGCTGCTCTAACTTTTGATATTGAATTTTTACCTAACAATGATTCAATTTCATTGGTGTTTTGCTTAACTTTAAAAAATATAATTACAATAAGAAAAAAACTTACTATAGATATAATTGTTAGTTTTGAGTGTTTAGATCTTATTTTTTTTTCAGCTTCTATTTCAGCTTCTACTTCTGCATCATCGTGAATACTTTCTAAACGTTTGTTATATTTTTTCCAATCGTTATTGATATCCCTTAAACTTGCATCAACTTCATCATTACTTTCTTCATCTTGGTTTTTCGGCATATTTTATCTCTTTAATATTCAAGTTTTGTAAAAGTTGATGGTCTATGATGTTTTTTAGAAGGACATCATTGAAACCCAATGTTAGGATGTCCTCGCTATATATTTTAGTAATTGTCGTATATGGTTTAAGATCCTGAATTAATTCTTGAGTTATTTAAAACTACTTTTATATAATGTATTGTTTCTCCTTATATTTCAATAGGTTTATTGTTTTTTATAAATATATTGACCGTGAATAAATGAATAAAAGTGTAAATATTGACCTATCGGTGAAGCTGGGTTCTATGGAATTTGCTAATCCGGTAATTGCGGCCTCTGGCACTTTTGCCTATGGAATTGAATTTGCCCCTTTTGTAGATTTAAATAAATTGGGAGGATTTTGTACCAAAGGTCTTTCTCTATATCCGAAATTAGGCAATAGAGTTCCAAGGATGGTCGAAACTTCTTCTGGAATGTTGAATGCTATCGGGCTTGAAAATATTGGTTTGGAAAAGTTTTTAATTGATAAGTTACCGCTTATAGATAAGTTTAAGACTCGATTGATTGTAAATTTTTTTGGAAATAATATTGTTGAATATGTAGAAATGGCTAGCGCTTTATCTGATGTTAGTAGTATTGATGCCCTTGAAATGAATGTTTCATGTCCTAATGTTGAAAAAGGTGGAATAGAACTAAGTTCTGACCCTGCTATCCTGCAACGATTAGTGGAATCAGTAAGAAATGTTACAGATAAGTTTCTTATCATTAAGCTTTCACCTAATGTTCTCGATATTACCAAACTAGCTATTGCTGCTGAAAATGGGGGGGCTGATGCTATTTCATTAGTAAATACATATGTAGGTATGAAGATTGATGTTGAGTCAGGTAAACCTTGGTTGGCAAATATCACTGGTGGTTTGTCAGGTCCTGCTATTAAACCGATAGCCCTCGCTATGGTTTATAAGACTTGTCGTGCGGTAAAAATTCCGGTTATCGGTATTGGAGGAATATCATCTGTGGAGGATGCTCTTGAGTTTTTGATGGCAGGCGCTAGTGCAATACAAATTGGTACCGCCAACTACATTGACCCTTCTATTACTATTAAAGTTATTGATGGTCTTCGAGATTATTGTCTGAAAAATAATTTAAATTCGTTGAAGGATTTATGTTTACGTAAAACGTAGTTGGTTTAGATTGCATTAAACGTAAACTCTTGGAACTCTTTTACTAATTCCACAAAATATTTCATAAGGTATCGTTTCAGCTTTATCAGCTAGTTCTTCTATTGGTATGTTATCCTTCCCCTGACTTCCTAATATAACAACTTCCTCTCCCATCTCTACACTTGGGAGTTCCGTCACATCAATTAAACACATATCCATGCAGATAGTTCCTATTTGCTTTACTCGCATTCCTTTTACTAGGAATTCCATTTTATTAGATAAACGACGATTTAGTCCATCTGCATAGCCAACTGGAAGAATTGCAATACGGCTTTTATTTTTTTTTGTTATGTAGCTTCCACCGTAACTTAATGGAACTCCCTTACGTAACGTTTGAACTTGGATAATTTTTGTTTTCCAAGACATAACCGGCCGTAAAGCAGGATAATTATTATTTTTAATCATATCTAGTACTGGTTTTAATACGGGCGATGGGAAAGAGCCGTATAATGAAATCCCTGGTCTCACTAAATTAAACCTGCTTTCGGGATAACGTAAGAGTCCAGCCGAGTTTGCACTATGGATTAATATAGGTTTATTTGAATTATGTAGTTTAGAAAATTTTTTAGTTTTTATAACTTTTAATATATTTGAAAATTTTACAATTTGTTCCTGAGAAATTTTAGGGTCGACATCATCAGCATTAGCTAGGTGTGTGAAGAAACCTTCGATTGTTATATTTTCATAGCCAATGACATGTTCTAGCAGGTCAGAAAAATCTTCACATTGCACTCCTAATCGTCCCATGCCAGTATCAATTTTTATATGGACGCTAATATTTTTCTTAGACTGTTCGGCTTCTTTAGAAATAGCCTTTGCTAACGCTAAAGTTGAAAGACTTGTTGAAAGGTTGTAATAAATAAGTTCTGTGAGTTCGTCAGGATAAACACCCCCAAGAATCAGAATAGGGGAGGTTATGCCACTTTCTCGTAGTTCGATTCCTTCCTGGATAATTCCTACTCCTAAATATTTTGTTCCTTCTTCTATTGCAGCTCGTGCACATTGAACGGCGCCATGACCGTAAGCATCGGCTTTAATGATTGCCATGGTTTCAGTGTTGAGGCCAACGAGTGACTTGATAATTCGTAGATTATAACGAAATGCATCTAGATTAATTTCAGCTGAAGTAGCGCGATTTAGGGGCATTTAATAAACTAAGTAAGGAGATGAAAATACTTCGAAAATTTATGACGTTAAAAGTTTGTATGTAGTTGGTTCACTAATCACTTTTCGATCGACTTCTTCCGGTTTCAGAAATTCTTCCGAATTTTTTTACTGCAGGTCCTGAGGAACGCACTGGTCGGCAAGACATGAAGCTCTCATCCTTAGTTTTTCGTCGTACTTGATAAGCGCGGTCGCTATAAAAATTATAAACCATTGCGTTCATTCCACTTTCTTCGTCGCACCAGTAAGTAAAACCACAACCTTCAGGAAATTTTAGATCTATGTGAACTATATCTCCATTGAAGTCCGTGTTTTTACTTTCATGCTCGTAGAGATTTCGTGCCTCAGTTTTTTTTGGAAGTCTCCAATCATCATAGCCAGCAAACTTTTCATCATTAAGTTTGTCTACAAACTTGTTGGCACCTTTCCAGGTGCACCATTTGCCTCTGGTTTGATAGCTGTCTAGCTTTAACCACATTACATTGTAACGCGTGTCAGTTAGCGTGCCATCATCATTATCAATAAAGCGTTCCTGTTCGGTCATGTTTATTATGTGAATAGTTTGAGTTTAAAATTATAGTGTAATTATAATATCAGGTTTTTTGCCCATGAAAATAAAAAAATATAGTTAAATAACTCTTAGTCAATTAATAGTTATGCCAGTACACCCGCAATACAACCGGTTAGTAATGTGGCGAGAAAAGCTGTCCATAGACCACGCAGTCCAAGTAAAAATATTTCTGTTGCTCTTGATGGAACAATCGCAGTTAATCCACCAACGAAAATACCAAGACTTGCTATATGAACGAAACCACAGAGGGAATAGATCATAATTGTTAACGACCTTAAGGAAAAAATAGGGGTGTGATTAGATTGAATAGCAGCTATTTGGAAATACGCTGTTACTTCAGTTCCAATAAAACGTGATGCCAAAATTTTAGAGCCAATTTCCCATTCGTCGGGTCTTATCCAATTAAAATGGTAAAAGGGAAGCATGCCCAGCTCAGAATTCTATTAATAGTGAGTGGATGACCAAAGATTATAGGAATTTGTTTTAAAGCTAAGTTCGTTAATTCTTGAAGCCCTAATACTATAATCAGTAATGTGGCTATTGAAATAGCAAGCTTAAGCCCCATTTTACCGCCATCCATCAATGCTACTATAATATTTGATGGGTTATTTTGTGATGAGTTTGATTAGTTATTCAACGAACTTTCTTCTATAAATATGTTAATAGATTCTCTTTTTTTAGTAATCGTTTCAGGAATAGAAAGTTTGCTAATTAATATGGCGCTGGGTATTGATATTAAAGACGCAGAAATTAGATGCCCCGCAATTTGAGGAAATACATCTTTGAGTGCGGTCACATAAATCGCCATTACTGTACTAGCCACGGTTGCCATCATGGAAGTGATCAGAGTCATTAGTTCTGAGCGGGTCATCTTGTTGAGGTATTTGCTAATAGCTAGAGAAGATTCAATCCCCAAAAATATACTTGTGGCGGCAGAAAAGGATTCAACTCCAGACAGGCCCATGGATTTTTGAAAAATTTTAGAAAACTGATTTACGCAGGTTTGTATTATACCTAACTAATACAATAAACTAATTACTGCAGAAAAAAATATTACTGAGGGTAACACCTACATTGCTAAAATAAACCCTATGGATTGAGTTCCATCTTCTAATGTTTGACCCGGGCTAATTGCAAGAGGTCCAAATAGAAAAACGGTCCCTTTTTGTGATGCTTGCAGTATCGAAGTAAGTATATTATTTCGCCATTGGAATATATTCCTGGTCCAAGGGAGCCAAAATGTTAAACCTCCTATAGTCAAAGCCAAAATGATACTTCCATAAGATAGTTTTCAAGTTTATCTTAGTTTTAGTTCCTGTTATCCATGCGATACATAAAATAACAAAAAATCCAATTAATGATATCCATCTATATACAAAATCTTCCATATTTATAGCTTCCATAAATTTAAATACAGTTATTTATCCACAGAAAAGTACCATTATAGTTAGAATATTATAATGGTCACAATTTTATTTACTCAGGTTAAAAATATGTTTCATTTGAATACTGATTTTTATACGACGCAAAATCATGTTATTTATGTGATACTTTATATTAATGCATTATTTACGAAGTTAAATTTTAAGGATAGTTATGGCCAGTATTGAAATCCAAAGTTTTTTTTATGATTTAATTCATTGCAAGAACAAGATTCTCTCAAATTTTGAAAAATGGGACGAGAAGTATGAAGATGATGAACGAGGTCCTCTCGTTGCAGGCGTAAGAGAATGTAAAGACGCGGAACTTATTAATTTTTTAATAAATATTCAGCGTTTAGCTAGTGGTTATGAGCAAATTAAAGGATTGATGGATGCTGCCGAGCAAAAAGATGTAGACGAGGCGATGTCTGATGATGAAGATGACGATGATGACGATTAATTTGTTGTATTGGCTACTTCCGGTTAATTATTTTCTAAACGAGACAACCTACCGGTCGCATTATCAATTTGTAGCTTTGTAATACCGTGGTGTCCTCCAACCCATATGAAATTATTGATGGCAAATTCAATGCTGAATACGTAATCAGAAATCAACCCGTTGATTTTTGAATAAGTTTTAAATAAGGACCCATCAAAGCTAGTTAGTCCCTTATTTGATCCAATCCATAAATTGCCATCAGATCCTTGGTTTAGAGCCAATATATAGTTTCCTGGTAGTCCATCTTTAACTGTAAAGTTTCGAAAAGCTTTTGATTTTGGATCAAACATACTGAGGCCGCCCCCCCAAGTTCCAATCCATAGGCGTTTCTTTTTATCTAGAAGCATTGAGACTATATAATTTGGCCGGTAGTTAGAATCTCCAGTATTTTGTAAATTGTTAGATTGAGTATTATATTGAGTATTATCAAGAGACCCTTGGAAAGTGCCTGTGGCTAAGGTGTTATCAGTTTTCACTATATCATAAGCTGCTCCTAGGCCATTTTCATGGTCCCATTTATACCATTGTTTTCCATCATAAAGAGAAAGACCCGCTTCTGTACCAAACCAAATATTATCTCCTTCTCCAACTTCAATGGAGTATACCCAGTTATCTATTAAACCCCCGTTTGTATTTTTAACCGTAAAGCTTGTCCACGATAGAGGGTCTAATGGATCACCATTTACACGGTTGACTCCACTCCAGGTAGCTACCCACATAACATCATCTATAAATTTTTGATCGTATACAAATGAATCGTTTAGGCCTTGTGGTGTATTAATGTTTAATAATTTATTGGAATCGATTAGGGTAAGCCCACCCCCGTATGTCCCTACCCACGTCTGATTATTTGTTCTATTTAAAATGCTAAAAATTCCATTACTTAAAAGGCCATTACGGTTGTCATAAATTTTGTAATTGTTGATGGTAGATGTGTCATATTTAATGAGACCCATCGATGTTCCGATCCATAGAGTATTGCCTTTTGCGCTTAGTACCTTTACATTTCTCGCGTTTAATGAGAAATTATCGGACTTTAATATGTGGGAGTAATTTTCTCCTTTTGATTTTTTAGATAAGGGCTTACTGAAAGAACTTCCTGTTGTGGGGAGAAACAAGTTTATAATAAAAATATAAACAAGTATTGAAATTAATTTAAAAAGGTTATTTTTTTGAAGAAATTCGATTTTTATAAAGGTGGTTGGCTTGGTTTTCATTTTTTGAGTCAAGTGTTTAATAGAAAGATGAAAATATTAATATTATTTG
>CAJJDL010000107.1 GCA_905182935.1 uncultured Nitrospinaceae bacterium
CTAAAAATTATTTTTTTATCTACCTTCCCAAGCATAACCAGATCAGTTACATTTTCATTCTTCAACGTTTTAAATATTTTCCCTGGTTTACCAATTCCTATTGAATATGCTTTTTCGACCAAAGGCGCCAATCTTGAATGAATTTCATCAGAAAAAGACACTGCGACGATACATATTCCTTTTTGTGCAGCACGAATAGCAAAATGGGCTGGAACTTCTCCAGCACCCGCTAACAACCCTATTTTTTTTATTGAGGCTTTCATCAGATTGAATATCTATGTAACTCAGGTAAAGTTTTCTTTATAAGGAGGTTATTAGCTTTGAGATTTATATTGATTCAATATTTCTAATGCTATTTTAAGGGAGTTTAACTCATTTTTTACCGCTAAATTTCGTGGACTTCCATTTATTGCACAGTCTATAAAGTGCTTGAGCTCCAACTTAAGAGGGTTATCTTTGTGTACAAAAATTCTCTCAATTAAAGATTCTTGTTTGTATGTTAAAGACCCGGGACTTAACTGGTGCTCTGAAGAGGACTGGCGGTGAATAAAAATTTCCTGTTCCGTATAATCTAGAAGAATAGACGATTCTTTTTGGGTAACCTCAAGTGTTCTAACTTTATTTTGAGAAACCCGACTTGCAAGAATATTTGCCACGCATCCATTTTTAAATTCTATTTGAGCATTAATTAAGTCATCTCGCTTTGAAAAAATTGATCTTCCAATAACATTAATATTACTTACATCTGAATTAACCAGGTTGAGAATTATATCTATATCATGGATCATGATATCTAATACGACTCCATCATCTTTCAATCGAGCTGAAAATGGACTCATACGCCTACATTCAATATATATTGGATCTTTGACAATTTTAAATAATTCTTGAACCGCGCCATTAAATCTTTCTATATGACCAATATGAAGCACTAAATTATTATTATTCGCAATTTCAAAAAGTTCTTCCGCTTGACTTAAATTATCTGTACAGGGTTTTTCTAGAAGAGTATGGATTCCTGCTTCTAAAAACTCTTTACCAACTGAATAGTGTAAGGAAGTTGGTAAGGCGACGATAATCGTATCTACCTTTGAGATAAGGTCTTTATATTCATAATAACAAGGGACATTATATCTCTTGGATATTAGATTGGCGCGGTCTTTATTATTGTCTACAATCCCAACCAAGTTAGTTTCTGGCATTTCAGATAATACGCCGACATGGTACTCGCCCATTTTCCCAGTTCCTATAACTCCTACTTTAGTTGCTGCCATTATTTGATAATCCCTCGATCAGATTGCTTTGCAAAGTTTATAAGATATCTAATTTCCTCTGATATTTCAATTTCATCTTCTATTTTTTTGATCGCCTGAGTGATATTTAATTCTTTATGCATGAATATGCTAACCGCTTTTTTTATTCCATTTCTTTTGACCGGAGTTATTCCGGCTCTTTTAAGACCAACTGCGTTGGTTCCAATAAGCCGGGCTGGGTTACCCTCAACAGTACAGAATGGCAAAATATCTTTTACAATTCGACTCATTCCACCTGTCATCGAAAGTTTTCCAAATCGTACAAATTGATGGGCTCCTATCATCCCTGAAATAAAAGCATAATCTTCAGCTATGACATGGCCTGAAAGTTGGGTTGCATTAACAAGGACTACCTCATTACCTATTCTGCAATCATGTGCAATATGGGTGTAAGACATCAGAAGGCACCCTTTACCCACAATCGTTTTTTTATTCTCCTTCCCTGAACGATGGATTGTAACAAACTCACGTACAGTAGTTTTATCACCAATTTCTAGAGAGGATGGAATATCTTGGATACCTTTTATCTGCGGATCTCCTCCAATTGATGCGCCATGAAAAATGCGACAATCTGCCCCTATACTCGCTCCACCTTCTATATAAACATTAGGTCCTATTTCCGTTCGCTCCCCAATTTTCACTCCTGGCCCTAATGTGGAAAATGGCCCGACCTGAACATCTTTACCTAATTCGGCAGTGGAATGAATTTGGGAATTACTATGAATATTCACTGTATACTTTAACTAGACGTTTAGAATTACAATTGAATAATTTTCTAACTAAAAACTACAAAGGGAGGATTGCTTGATAGTTCAATTTTCTCTAATTTATTTTATCTTTTTATTTGTATCTTTACCTAACATTGCCTGAAGGGTGCACTCAGCAGCGATTTTATCGCCAATATACGCACTACCTTTAAACCTAAATAATGTTCCCCTTTGTTTTACTTTTGTTAATTCTAATCGCAACTGATCACCCGGTCGCACTGGTTGCCTAAACTTAGCCCCATCAATTCCTGTAAAAAAAACAGAACCGTGTCCTTCTTTTTTTAAAATTTTTAATGCAAGAATGCAGGCAACCTGCGCTAGAGCTTCAATAATGAGAACTCCTGGCATGATTGGATATTCGGGGAAAAAAAAAAAAAAAAATGGTTCGTTGGTGGTTACATTTTTTATGCCAACAATACGTGATTCCATATCGCATTCGATTACACGATCCACCAATAAAAAAGGATAGCGGTGTGGAATTATCCGCTTAATTTCATCAATATCTATCATGCGCCTTCGTCGCCTCTATAGAACTTTATCTACCTTTCTTTAAAGTCTATTTTTATGGATATCAGCT
>CAJJDL010000108.1 GCA_905182935.1 uncultured Nitrospinaceae bacterium
GTCCCACTTCAGGGTCAGCTATGATATCGGGTTTTGATGTTCTTGAGGGAAATGCAAAGTTAAGAAATCAAATTGGGGTTATATCTCATTCAACCTATTTGTATTCTGATTTAACAGCGTTCGAAAATCTCTTATTTTACGCGAAACTCTATGGCTTAGATTCTCCAGAAGAGAGAGCCAATGAATCTATTAGGGCGGTGGGGTTACAATTACGTAGGCATGATTTGGTGCGAACTTACTCTAGAGGAATGCAGCAGAAAATGGCCATCGCCAGAGCTACTTTACATGAACCTTCGGTTCTATTTTTAGATGAACCTTTTACAGGACTTGATCTAAGCGCAGCTAGCGCACTTAAAGAGCAGTTAAATGATTTACACACGAACCAACGAACTCTTATCATGACAACACATGATATGTCTTGTGGCCTTGAAATATGCGATAGAGTAGCAATACAGAATAAGGGAAAGTTTTTATTTCTAGAGTCAATTGAAGACATCGATAGTGAAAATTTTGAAACTTTTTATATAGAAACCTTAGAAAAGTGAAATTTTAATTAAGAGACTTGTTATTTCTATGAATCAATATCTCAATCAAGTGAGGGCTATTATCTGGAAGGACTTTGTTACAGAGTTAAAGACGCGAGAACTATTTAGTTCGATGTTTATTTTTGCACTTCTTGTGATCGTTATTTTTATTTTTTCGATAAATCTTAGTATTGTTAAGGCAAGTGAGGTTGGTCCCGGAGTGCTGTGGGTTGCATTTTTATTTGCCGGAACGATTGGCCTTAACCGATCATTTATGTTGGAGAAAGAAAATGGTTGCTTAGAAGGATTACTTCTTGCTCCCGTAGACAGAACCGCATTATATTTTGGGAAATTAATTAGCAATTTTGTGTTTTTACTGATTATGGAAGCATTTATATTACCAATTTTTATGATTTTCTTTAATGTCGACTTGCTTCCACATCTATTGCCGTTAATTTATGTGATATTTTTAGGAACACTTGGATTTTGCGCAATAGGGACACTTCTTTCTTCTTTATCGGCTAATCTCAAAACGCGTGATATTATGTTACCAATACTATTATATCCGCTGATAATCCCAATTATTATCGGATCGGTAAGGATGACAGGCCAGATCCTTGCTGGTGAACCATTGTCGAATATGACGAACTGGATAAGCCTGATCTTATGTTTTGATGTTATATATATTGCTGTATCCATTATGATGATAGATTTTATTTTGGAGGAGTGACTTAAATGAATAACCTAGAATATTTATTTGCAGCGAACGTGTTTGTTTGGGGAGGAATTTTTTATTATTTGTTTCGAATAAAAAAATACCAACAGTCTTTACAGAATGATTTAGACCTCATAAAAGAGGCGATCAAAAAAGGGTTGCAAAAGTGAGTGATGAAACAAAAGAGAGTGGACCTCTTCTAATCTGGTTTACAGCTGTAGCCTTTTTAATAGGTATGGCAGCTATTTTTATTTATGCGCCTACGGAACAGATGGAGGGAGCAGTACAGCGCATTATGTACTTTCATATTCCTGCTGCATGGTTGGCATTTTTTTCTTTTTTCATTGTTTTTATCAGTAGTATTTTGTTTTTATGGAAAAAAGAGAGAGAGTGGGACATATATGCACTAGCTTCCGCTGAAATTGGTGTTATTTTTTGTTCGTTGGTTTTGATCACGGGGCCATTATGGGCTCGACCAATTTGGGGTGCATGGTGGGTATGGGATGCTCGCCTGACATCCACTTTAATATTATGGCTCATTTACGTGTCTTATCTTATGCTTCGTTATCAGACCGATGTGGGTTCGATGCGTGCTCGGTTTGCTGCAGTTTTAGGAATTGTTGGATTTCTTGATATCCCGTTTATCCATTTTTCCGTTTTGTGGTGGCGCACATTTCATCCTCCACCTAAAATGATATCACCAGAGGGGTTGGGAGCGGGAATGGATCCTTCTATGGTAACTACACTGATGCTGTCACTCGGGGCTTTTACGCTACTTTATTTTGTGTTAATGGGACAGAGAATTAAAGTTGAAAAAATGAGAGATGAAGTTGAACGACTCAAAAAAGACTATTTATATACTAACTAAGAAGTCTGTACTTCTTTTTTTTATTATTTTTATTGGTACTATTCTTTTTTTTCTTGAACACTTTACAGAGGCGCCAATTTCTATTGCTGATGTTCAAACTGAGGAAAAATTTGGTCAAAAAAAATCAGCTGTAGGATATCTGGCCCCTGATTTTAGTTTGCGGAATTTAAAAGGAAATTATCAAAGTCTTGATAGTTTTAGCGGGCAGGTCGTAGTTCTTAATTTTTGGGCAACCTGGTGTGTCCCCTGTCGAGTGGAGATGCCTTCCTTTGAAAAACTTTATCGTCGTTACCGCTCTGAGGGAGTAACGGTTTTGGCGGTGACACTTGATAAAAAATCAGAGAAAAATATAAAGTCCTTTGTTGAAGAGTATGAACTTTCTTTCCCGGTATTATTAGATGAAGAAGGAAAAGTGGAACGACTTTACCCGTCAATGACAATTCCATTTACTTATGTGATTGATCGTAAGGGGCGAATAGTGGCAAGGGTAGATGGTGCTAAAAACTGGGAGTCTAGCGAAACCTTTGAGGCGATTGAGTATTTATTAAAAAAATCGTAATAAGAATATTTAACTTGGTGATGGTTTGTTATGAGTGAAGAAAATATAATCGAAGTAAATCAAAAATTTTATGATGCCTTTAATAAAAATGATATAGAACTTATGATTGGTGTTTGGTTAAAGGGGTCAACTTCCCAGTGTATTCATCCGGGATGGGATGTTCTAAATGGGTTCGAGCCTATAATGATAAGTTGGCAAAAAATTTTTTTAGCCGCGCAAGATTTAGAAATTAAACTTTCACATCTTAAGGTGACTACCTCAGAAGACCTGGCATGGGTGACATGTCAAGAAAACCTATTTTCGATATCGTCTAGCGGAGTCCAGTTGTCAAAAGTGCACTCGACCAACTTATTTCAAAAAATCAATGTTGAATGGAAGATGATTCTTCATCATGCATCTCCCGTGAGCGGACTCCCTTCGGTAGAAAAAATATCTGAAAACTAATAAAAATTGAACCATTTTTTTTAGTAGGATGAAAAAAATTAAAAATATTTTTAA
>CAJJDL010000109.1 GCA_905182935.1 uncultured Nitrospinaceae bacterium
TCTAACTGTTGGGAAAACATTTCGTGTGTATATAAAACTCCTTTGGGAGAACCGGTGCTTCCACTAGTGAATAGAATGGCTGCAGGATCATTAGGTAGTGTGTTCTCATAATTAAAGTTTGGTTTTGCCATTTTTTTTATTTCTTTCAGACTTTCCCCTCTACCTAAACGAAAAGATCCGGTAGTAACTAGAAGTTTTATGTGATTGAGGTGGTTTTGAAAAAATTTTGATATAAAGTAAACCACTGGAGTTGCAATAATTCCTTGTGGTGCGCTTTCTTTTATACACTTTAAAATATTTTTTTTACCTAGCCCAGGGTCAATAAGAATTGGAACAGTGCCAGCCTTGAAAAGAGCAAACACAATGCTAATAAATCTAATGCTGAATGGTACAAGGAGTAGAACGCAGTCTCCCTTTTGAAAACCATATTGTTTTAGCCCTGAAGCGATACGTGAACTTTCGTCGTTAAGTTCCTTGAATGAAATGGTAGTCTTGGTATGAGGTACAATAACTGCAGCTTGATTGGGATAATTGTTTGTAACTCCTTCCAGAGAACAGGCAATATTACGACGCATTTTCTCCATAATTTATTATGGTAGGTTTAACGTTGCTTTGACTAAGGGAATCGTCACTTTTTTTTGTTGAGTATAAGATGCATGGTTGATTTTGGTGATTGTATGCTTTATCGATATAAAATCTCTTGGCATCCGTGTAAGAAGGTATTCTATTACTTTATCAGGTAAAACTAGTCTAACGTCTTTTGCTAGTTTGACTATTATTTTTGCAGTTGTCTCATCGTCGATAGGTTTGAGCTCAGCCGACATGCCCCACTGAAAACGTGAAGTTAGGTAACTTTCTGTGCTTTTTAAATTTTTTGGACTCAAATTTCCTGCGAACGCAATTTTCTTTCCTTTGCTAGTAAGGGAGTTAAAGATGAGGTAAAGTTTTTCCTGAGAAGCAATTTCTCCTTCAATATGGTCTACAGCATCAAGTAGAAAGAGGTCAACGTTAGAAAGAATGGATATAAACTGACTTGAAGAGCCATTTGAATTTTCGTCCGTTTTTTTTACAAAATCCGCTCCGTGAACATAGAGTGCTTTTTTACCCATGGAAACAGACTTATTACCAATAGAAATTAGGAGGTGAGTTTTACCTAAGTTTTTACCACCAAAAAGGTAAAGTGAATTAAAGGAGGAATCAGTCCTACTGCATAATTGGTGGGCAGCATTAAATGCTGTTTTTGATCCGTCTGATACCACGAAATTAGAAAACAGATATTCGGGCTGTGAAGGAAAATCCAAAATTAACTGACGCGCGAAGAAGTCCTTTTCAGACATATTTTAATCGATTTACGGGTAAAAAGAAAAAATAACTTTATGCAAATGGAAATAGGGTCATTTAGATCTGGTTTGAACAGGCCCTATTTGTATCTCAATGATAGATCTACTGAATGAACGTGGCCTAACGAATACAGCACATGTCCAACCTGTTTTTCGGTAATTTAAAATTGTGTCTTTGCCTGCCATGGAGTTGATAAGAGTCCATTCTTTATTTATCATTTCATTTTGGTAAAACTCTACTACATCTTTTAAGCTTTTATTTCCTTCAAAAAATAGACGCCCAACTTTCATGTGTTCGTTTCCTGTTTCGTAAACAAATGACTTTAATTGGTCTCTAATAAAACCGCTTGGTACTGGGACGTCAATAAAAGGAAGCGCATTAGTAATAACTTCAGGTTGTGGAGGAGTTTCGTTTCCCACCTTATCAATTATAGCGCAACCATTTATAAGTATAAGGAATAGAAAAGTGGCTAGCGATTGGCAAAAGACTAGCTGATTATTTTTAATTATTTTCAAAAATAGACCTCCCGAAATAAACAACTATTAGACCAAGTATCATTAAAGCAAAACCAATTATTCTTAAAGCTTGATTTGAAAACTGGTTAATTTTTTGAGCAAAAGCTTTTATCTGAGAAGGGGCACAAAAATATGGAATGCCTTCGAAGATCATCATTAATCCCAGAGCGGATAGGAATAGACCCATGAATATGCGCAGTTTTTATGGGTATTATTATAAAAAGCTAGAAAAAAATATCTCAAGATATTCTTTAAATTAATACTTACTTTTATTTGACTATGAATCGGCATCAACTTTTATATATGTGGGCATTATCTTTAATATATAATGTTGAGTCAATAAATATTTGCTGAACTAGTTGGTAATAGGGGTTGTCATAAAAGAATCTGTCGTTATATAATAGTAATAAATATTGAAAGTCAGTGGCTTTTATAGAAATTTTTGATGTATTTTTCTTTTAATGTAAGACTGTTAAGTATTAATGTTAGTTACGTATCTAGATTGAATGGGCTTGAGGGGAAGCGATTGATCAATAATCAATTGAATAGTGAGGTTTTATAATGAGTTTAAATGTATTTAAAGTTTTATTGTCATGGTTTTTTTTAGTGGGGTTATGTCTTCCTGTTTCATTCAATTTGGGTAACAATCCTTATTCATTAATAAACCAGACATGGGCTCTAAGTTCCGGGTCTATACCATTGACAAGCAACATATTTGTCGATATCGCAAAAAAACAGAACCCTGCGGTCGTTAATGTTAGCGTAAGAGCTAAGAGAGAAAAAACTAAAAGCCAATTTAAGAAACCGAGGTCCCGTCAGTTTCCTCCTGGAGCACCTGGGCAAGGAGATCAGTTTCGTGATTTCTATGATAAGTTTTTTAAACAACGACCCCCTGGAGCAACGCCAAAAGCCCCTAAAGGAGGATCAGGGTCTGGGTTTATTATTGACGGGGATGGTTATATTCTGACAAATAATCATGTTGTTGAAGGTGCTGATGAGATTATAGTTAGCATAGATGATGATAAGGAATACACTGCTAAGCTTATTGGTACTGACCCTAAGACTGATATTGCTTTGATCAAGATAACTCAAGATAAGGATAAAAATATACAGTTCCCTTTTTTAAGTATGGGTGATTCTGATAAACTAGAAGTTGGAGAATGGGTGCAAGCTATCGGTAGTCCCTTTGGCCTTAGCCACACTGTAACAGTGGGCGTGGTCAGCGCTAAAGATAGAAGTATTAATGCGGGCCCCTACGATGAATTTATCCAAACAGACGCTTCTATTAATCCTGGGAATAGTGGTGGACCGTTGATTAATATTAAGGGAGAGGTGATAGGAATAAATACGGCTATTATTTCAGGGCCTAGAGGGGGTGGTAATGTTGGGATTGGTTTTGCAATCCCGGTTAATGTGGCTAAATCAATCTTGACTGATCTGCGCGAAAATGGAAAAGTTACACGAGGTTGGTTGGGTGTAATGATACAAAAAATATCACCTGAATTAGCTAAGTCATTTTCACTTAAAGATAATAAAGGTGCATTGGTAGGAGACGTGATACCTGATGGTCCAGCCTTTAAAGCAGGAATAAAGCGTGGGGATGTGATTGTTAAATTTAATGACCGTGAAGTAAGTAGTGTGGAACAGTTGCCTAAGATCGTAGCACAAACAAATCCAGAGACAGATGTTAATGTGGTGGTAATTCGTGATGGTGTCCCGGTGACTCTAAATGTTCGTATAGCAGTTCTTAAAGATGCTGATCAAAAAATAGCGGGACAAGGTATCACCGAAGATCCCTTAGGTTTACAGGGGCAGGATATTACTCCAGAGTTGGCTGATAGCATGGGGCTAGAGACAGAGGAGGGAGTATTGGTGTCAGATGTAATTGCAGGTCAAGGAGCTGCGGAAGCAGGAATAAAGCGTGGCGATGTAATTACGGAAATTGATCGAAAACCAGTCAAAAATATGACTGAATATAATCATTCGCTTGGAATTATTAAAAAAGGGCGTACAGTATTATTTCTTATTCGAAGAGGTGGTACTACTATATATATTGCTGTTAAGATTAAATAGTATTTTTAAATTTGTAGTTAGGTAAACTGATTTTCCCTTGCGGCAAGCCGATAGGCTTGCCGCATTTATTTTTTTCTTTCTTTGTGATTTATTCTCGTACCCTTATAAAATTTGTTCTGTGTATTTTTTTATTAGAAGCAAATCCTACCTGGGCAGAAGTTGATAATCGTAAGACTCCAGTTGTTAAGGCGGTGCAAAAAGTAGGCTCTGCTGTTGTTAATATTAATACCGAAGAAGTTGCACCCACAATACAAAACCCATTCAGGGATTTGCGTAACCCATTTTTTGATCGGTTTTTTAAACAACTTGTTCCACGTTTGAATAATAATAGAAGCCTGGGATCTGGTGTAATTATTCACCCGGACGGATATATCCTCACTAATGAGCATGTTATTGCAAGGGCGAGCAGTATTAAGGTAACTCTAATAGACAAACGAGAGTTTAATGCTCGTCTCGTAGGGGCCGATATTAAATCTGATTTAGCGGTTATTAAAATCGAAAGCAAAAAAGACCTGCCTCACGTAAAATTGGGACGATCGGATGATTTAATGATTGGAGAAACCATAATTGCGATTGGAAATCCTTTCGGGCTCGAACATACTGTTACTACAGGAATTATCAGCGCCCTTCATCGCAGTATTAGGGGTGATAAAAACCGAGTGTATAGAGATTTTATTCAGTTGGATGCCTCGATTAATCCTGGTAATAGTGGCGGTCCACTTTTGAATATCAACGGGTCTTTAATTGGCGTTAATACTGCTATTTTTAAGCATGCTGAGGGAATTGGGTTTGCTATTCCAATTAACAAGGCTAAGCGAATTATAAATGACCTTATTCGGTATGGCAAAGTGAGGCGTGGATGGCTTGGTATCTCCGTACAGGACATAACCCAAGAAATGCTTCGTTTTTTTCATATAAATCGAATTCAAGGTGTAGTCGTGGTTCAAGTTATGGAAGAAAGTCCAGGTTCAAGGGCGGGATTAAAACAAGGAGATGTTATTTTATCTTTGGATAACAATGTGATTATTGATAAGTCTGACTATAGTGAAAGAGTTTCAACCTATCCTGTAGGTAACTCAATGCATCTAAAAATATTACGAAATGGTAAAGAAAGGGAAGTTTTATTGGAGGTTTCGTTACTCCCCATAACTCAAGTAGTTAACTATGTTAAAACTTGGTTAGGTTTTAACATAAGTAAAATCACGAAACCACTAACTCAAAGGTATCGTTTGGCTACCATTCATGGTGTCGTTGTAACAGGTGTAAAACTAAACAGTGTTAGCGGTAAAATAGGAATTCGAGCTGGGGATGTTATTCGTCAAATTAATCAAGAAAGAATTAAAGATGAAAAAAGTTTTAAAATGGCAATGGCGCAGGCAGCTGGCAGAGATAGTGTGCTTATTCTAATTCAAAGAGGAGAAAATGGATACTATGTGACGCTTGAGCCCTAAATATCTTCTGATAAGGTTATTCATTTAACCAATTATTTAAAATGCGTTTGCTATTGTGTTTGGCTACTTTCAAATAAGAATTACTGGGTTTATATTGTATAACTTACCTCTTACCTGGTCGATTTATGGCTTAGGTTGTCGTATTTATTTTAGAGCTCAGAAAATTTCTAAACTAATTAGTTAATGCGTAAATTACTGTCTAAAAAATGATTGGTCGTTATATAGATATTTGGGCAATAATTTTATTTGGTCATTTTTCGGTTATCTTAAATTATTTTAAAAATATAAATAATTATGTCTGAGCTGGATAAAATAAAAATTGAAGGCTTACGTGAGCTTATTAGGCGACATGATAATCTTTATTATGTAAAAGATGCTCCCGATATTTCAGACCACAAGTATGATTTGTTAATGCGGGAATTAAGGAATTTAGAATTAAAGTTTCCCGTATTTAATAGCCCGATATCTCCAACTCAAAGAGTAGCCGGGAAAGTATCTAAAAAATTTAGTGCTATAGCTCATAAAACACCTATGCTTAGTCTTGATAATGCATACAGTATTAATGAGTTGAGGGAGTTTCATGTAAGAGTTCTTAAGGGGATAAAAAGAGGTTCATCTGAAGATGTTGAATATTTTGTAGAACTTAAATTCGATGGGTTAGCAGTAGCATTGACTTATGAAAAAGGAGTTTTTGTTCAAGGAACGACTAGGGGGAACGGAAAAGAAGGCGAAGATATAACAGAAAATTTAAAAACCATTAAGTCTATTCCACTTTTTATTCCAATGGAGAAGTTGGGGGTTAATACTTTAGAGGTGAGAGGCGAAGTATTCATGCCACGAAAAAGTTTTGATGAGCTGAATAAGTCTAGAGATGCAGAGGACGAACCGCTCTTTGTAAACCCTAGAAATGCTGCTGCAGGATCTTTGCGGTTATTGGATCCTTCTATTACTGCTTCTAGAAAGTTGGATATTTTTATATATAGCATAGGTTTCATGGAACAAATACCTTATAAAACTCAAAGTGAAGTTCAGGTTACACTTGAAACGCTGGGTTTTAAATTAAATAAAAATCATTATGTTTGTAGAGAGTTTGAAGAGGTGCTGCCTTATATTGAAAAATGGAATATTGAAAAAAATAATTTAGAATATGACATAGATGGGTTAGTTATCAAGGTCAACTCTCTAGAGTTTCAAAAAAAATTAGGCGCAACTACCAAGTTCCC
>CAJJDL010000110.1 GCA_905182935.1 uncultured Nitrospinaceae bacterium
AAAACCTTAGAGTGACTTGGTTGTCTGGAGTTTTTAATTCATCGCTTATGTTTACTGTTGGAGTCGCTGGGATGATTTCTCTTTGGATGGGAGGTAAGGCAGTAATAGCTGAAGATATGACACTGGGCTCTTTTGTAGCTTTCAATGGTTATTTGTTAATGCTGTCTTGGCCAATGATGGGAATTGGTTATATCATTAATTTGACTCAAAAAGGGCAGGTTGCGATGGGTCGAATTCAGCAGATTTTTTCGTCCAAGTCTGATGTCGCGGATAACGAGAAGACAGACCAATCTATCAAAGTTTTTAAGGGCGAGATAGAATTTCGTAAGCTTAATTTTATTTATCCAAATACAAATAAACCAAGTTTGCAGAATATTGATTTAAAAATTCCTTCTGGACAAATTCTGGCGGTCGTTGGTGTGATTGGTTCGGGTAAAAGTACTCTTGCGCAGTTAATTCCTCGTTTGTATGAGGTAACTGAGAATACCCTCTTGATTGGAGGTCATCCTATTCATAAAATACCACTTTCTATACTGCGTAAAAATATTGGATATGTTGATCAGGAGCCTTATCTGTTCTCTGCGACAATTAGAGAAAATATTATTTTTGGAAATAGTGAAGCTTCGAAAGATGACGTCAATGATGTGGTAAAAAAATCTGGCCTATTAGCTGATTTGAATCGATTCCCGAAAGGTTTAGAAACTGTTGTGGGTGAACGCGGAATATCACTTTCTGGAGGACAAATTCAACGTATTGCAATTGCACGGGCATTACTTATTAAGCCAAATATACTTGTGCTAGACGATGCATTCTCCAGTCTCGATGCTGAGACTGAAGATAATATATTGTCAAGTATACGTGATTTTACGACTGGAGCTACTACTGTAATGGTGTCTCATCGTCTTTCTGCAGTCTGTAAGGCTGATCGTATTATTGTAATTAATAATGGAAGAATAATAGAGGATGGAACGCACAGTGAATTAATCAGGTTGAATGGAGAGTATGCACAGACTTATAAGAATCAGTCTCTTGCTATGGAGATGGAGATTACTTTGCAATGAGCGAATTGCATCAAGAAAGCTTGCGTGATAGTTACCGTGATTGGACTTTGTTCAAAAGATTAGCTGTTTACCTCATGCCCTATAAAGGACTAGTTCTTCTAGCGATAGTCTTCCTTTTTTGTGTTTCCTTATTAAGTCTCTCGGGTCCTTACCTTACTAAAATTGCCATTGATGATTATATTTCTGTTTCTGATCTAGAAGGGTTAAATCAAATTGCTTTAATTTACCTTATTGTTTTAGTGGCATCTTTTATTTTTCAGTTTATTCAAACTTACTTAATGCAATATATTGGTCAAAGAGTGATGTATGACCTGAGAACCCAGACTTTTTCTCATGTGCATCGAATGTCATTTAAGTTTTTCGACAAGAACCCCATCGGGAAATTAATAACTCGAGTAGTGAATGATGTTGAAGTACTCAATGAAATGTTGACATCAGGTTTGATTATGGTTTTTAGTGATTTGTTTGTTTTAGTCGGAATTTTTTCTATGATGTTCTATCTTAACTGGCGAATGGCTCTTGTGATTTGTGTTGTATTTCCTTTGTTATATTTCGCAACTTATTCTTACCGAATTCGAGCTCGCGATGCGTTGAGGAAGAATCGTGCTCATGTAACTCGGCTTAATTCATTTCTCGAAGAAAATCTTTCGGGGATGTCCACAGTTCACCTGTTTTACAAAGAAAAGAGTCATAATAAAAAATTTAAAAGTATTAATGAGGACAAAGTTAGCGAGGATCTTCGGTCAGTTCATTATAATGCTATGTACCTTCCTTCAATTGATGTCTTTAGTGCCCTTGGGATGTCATTAATAATTTGGTACGGTGGTGGAAAATTTATTCAGGATCAAATTCAACTGGGCGTTTTAGTAGCATTTTTGCAGTACCTTCAAAAATTTTTTGAACCCATTCGAGATTTAGCTGAAAAGTTTAATATTATTCAAACTGCAATAGCATCAGCAGAGAGAACCTTTGAACTTTTGGACACACCAGAAGATATTGTAGATCCTGTTCCTTCTGACATAGTCAAGCAAGTGCGCGGTGAAATTGAATTCCGTAATGTTTGGTTTTCCTATAAAAAAGACGAGCCAGTTTTGCAGGATCTTTCTTTTTCTCTTTTAAAAGGAGAAAGCTTAGCTGTTGTTGGAGCTACCGGTGCTGGAAAAACATCTATTATAAATACCTTGTGCCGTTTTTATGAAATTAGTCGAGGAAATATATTTTTAGATGGGGTTTCCATTAAAGAAATGAACAGGACTGACTTGCGCCGTCAAATTGCATTGGTGCAGCAAGACGTATTTCTTTTTTCTGGGAGTATTTCAGATAATATTCGTTTAGGAAACTCTAATTTAACGTCTAGTCAAATTGAAGCTATTGCTAAGTTAGTTAATTTGCATCCATTTATTGAGAGTCTTCCAAGTAAATATGAAGAGAATATCCGGGAAAGAGGAAGTATTCTTTCTCTTGGACAAAAACAATTACTTTCATTTGCTAGAGCTTTAGCGGTTAATCCTAAAGTGCTAGTTTTAGATGAAGCAACATCAAGTATTGATACCGAAACGGAACGGTATGTTCAAAATAGTATTAAAGAAATAATACGCGGAAGAACATCTATTATTATTGCGCATAGATTATCGACTTTAAAGTATGTTGATAAAATTTTAGTTCTTAAGGAGGGGCAAGTGGCAGAGTATGGGACGCAACATGATTTGCTAAAAGCAAAAGGAATATACTGGAAACTTTATAATCTCCAAGCAGGGATTGGTGAAAAATTGTAAAAAACCTATTTATGCTGATATTATAGCGTAGGCTCCTGAGAGTAATTGACAGTCTGAGGCTTATTTTGAAACAAATACTTTAAATAGTGATGACAACTAAAATGATACATGAAATTGCTTTAACAGCTAAAGCTGCATCCTTAAAACTAGCCCATTTATCCGTAGATATTAAAAATAGGGCTTTAGAGGAAATGGCTTCCGCTCTTGATGCGGCGTGTGCTTCTATACTTGAGGCTAACGTTAGAGACCTAGAAGTTGCCGAAAGAGAAAATATTTCTGCCCCACTTTTTTCACGGCTTCGTTTAGATGAAAATAAAGTCATGGGAATGGTAAAAGGTATTAGAAGTGTAGTTGGTCTCGACGATCCGGTTGGTAGAGAGCTAATGGGAATGGAGTTAGATGAAGGCCTAACTCTGCGCCGAATAACTTGTCCTATCGGGGTGATAGGCGCTATTTTTGAATCGCGACCTGATGCAATTCCACAAATTTCCTCATTGTGTCTAAAGTCGGGCAATGCTGTAATCCTTAAAGGTGGAAGAGAAGCACAACAGTCAAATAAAATAATTGTCAATTTGATTAGAGACGCTATCTGTAAGGTTGAAGGAGTACCAATCGGATCCATACAGATGATCGAGACCCGTTCTGAAGTAGTGGATATGTTAAAGGAAGAAAAAAATATTAACCTCATAGTTCCTCGTGGTAGCAATGATTTTGTTAAATATATCCAGGAGAATACTCGTATTCCTGTTCTTGGACACTCTGAGGGTATTTGCCATGTATATATAGACTCCAAGGCAGACCTTAATAAGGCTATTGCAATTGCTCTAGACTCAAAAATTCAGTATCCAGCAGCTTGTAATGCAATGGAAACTCTTCTAGTTCATGAGAGTGTTGCCACTAATATACTTTCTTCTTTAGTTACAGAGTTTCATAGGGTAGGCGTTGAACTCGTTGCTTGTGAGGAAGTGCGAAAAATTGTTCCAGGTATTAAGCTTGCTGTGGAAGCAGACTGGAATACTGAATATACTGATCTTAAACTTTCAATTAAGGTTGTTTCCAGTTTGTCTGAAGCTATTGAGTTTATTAATGCCCACAGCTCTGGGCATACTGATAGTATTATTACAGAGGAGGCTACTAGTGCAGAACAGTTTCTTAATGAAATTGACTCATCTAGTGTTATATGGAATGCATCGACGCGCTTTGCCGATGGATTTCGATATGGCCTCGGGGCAGAAATAGGCATTAGTACTAATAAAACTCATGCTAGAGGACCTGTGGGCTTAGATGGACTTGTTATTTATAGATACAAGTTGATTGGTACTGGACAAACAGTTGCTGAATACTCCGGTGATAATGCGCGTGAATTTAAACATAATCCCCTACCGATGCTTTAAGTGAGCTCTTTTGATTTATGGATAAAAGTACACACCATGGTAAATCCGCGCCTTTAGTCAGAGAAAATAAATTCCAAGCTACTAAAATGAAAGGTCCTAGTCCTAAAAGCTGGGTTTTATTTTTTGTGTTACTTGGTTTGACTCTATATACAACATATTTAGCTGGTGGAAAATTATACGCATTGAGTTTGTTCCTCATACTGGGAGCTCATGAGTTTGGCCATTACTTTGCAGGTGTAAAAAATGGCGTTAAAACAACCCTTCCGTTGTTTATACCTGCTCCACCTGGTTTATTTTTGTTTGGTACCTTTGGTGCCATGATTGCAATTAAAGATCCCATTCCCAATCGGCGAGTATTGATGGAAATAGGGGCAGCAGGACCTGTCGCAGGTTTTATTGTGGCTGTCCCAACTTTGGTAATTGGTCTATTTCTTTCAGATATTGTGGAACCTATTGGAGAAGGAGGGTTTTCATTTGGGAGCTCTGTGATTATGATACTGTTATCAAAACTTATTCTTGGAGTGACCCCATTGTCGCCTGATTTTAATATTCAGTTGCATCCTGTAGCTTTTGCGGGGTGGGTTGGATTGTTTGTTACGGCGATTAATCTATTTCCAATTGGTCAATTGGACGGTGGACATATAATTTATTCGCTTTTTGGAAAACAATCTAAAAATTGGGCTAAATATTTTTTTATTTTTCTGCTGTCGCTAATTTATTTTTGGCCAAGTTGGGGTATTTGGGCAGTTTTATTAATAGTCATTACGCGATTTAAATCGGCTCCATTACTAGATGATGAGGTTTTACCTCTAAAAAAGCATAAAATAATTGGATATCTAGCGATAGTCATATTTATTCTCACTTTTGTGCCTGTGCCGATAGAAGTAGTTTGATCTATACCCCTTTCATTGAGCAACACCTGATTTCACTGCAATTATCATTAAACAGGTCACCTTTAAAGTCAATTATTACGCTATAAAGTAAAATATTTTTTAATTTAACTATGTGAAAATCTAATTTTTAAGATAAAAGATAAGTCATTGAAATTAAATAGTTTGTCGATGTAAGTAGTTACTTTTTAAGCCTTTATCATTATTAAATTAATTGACAATATCTTGAATTTTATGCTAATTTTAAGGCTGGGGTGCTGAGTATTACCCATTTAATAGGGTGATTTCTTGAAAAAGAACGATTGCCAGATTATTTTTGCAAACCTTGGTTGCCATCACGGTCTCTTTTTTGAGACTCGGCGCCCCTTTTTTATATTCCACGCTGTTTTTGCATCCCCACTTATAATCCTTTGATTAATTTTCATGAGCAGTTTTAATATGAGCAAAATACTTTTAAACGGTATTTTTATTTTATCTAAATATACCAGTTTTATTATGGTTGTAGCGCTGCTCATTTCATGCCAGTTTACAAACTCTAGTTCATGGGCTGAGTCAAAATCTAAACCGACAACGTCACTTCAAGAGATAATTGAGTTTGCGTTAGATATTAATTCAAAAAGTCTTTCAATTAATAATTCCTTACCAAGTGAAGATGTTACCTTCCTAGTTAAAAAATATTACTATCAAATTCAAACCAAATTAGAACAATTAGCAACGGCTAAAGAGGTTAGAGGGCATTTTCAAAAAGCAGTGAAAAAATCTGAAGAAACTTTCGAACAAGGAGATGAAGTTATATCGCGATCAGATATAACTAAATTGAATTTAGGGTTGTCAGATATATTAGGGAATATTGTTGACTTGGAATATGACCTTCAAATTGCTAGGTTAGACTTAGGGAAGTTGATTAATCGGGAGTTAAAATCTAATAGTGACATAGGGAAGATTGATCCTTCCCCAATTAAGTTTGTACATAATAATTTTGCGGATTTTTTAAGAGACAAGAGTTTTTCATCAAAAAAGAAAAAGCAAACAGCTGATATAGCTGTTTCTTTTAATAGAGAATTTTTAGAGTTGAGTGAAGCAGACGAATTAATACTTTATAAGGCTTATATTTCTGTAAAGACTTCAAATGCTAAAATGATGATAGGTAAAAAGAATCGTAAAATTACCAGAGCTTTACTAATTACAGAAGCTGCTAACTATGATTTCGGAATTGGTAACTCAGAGGAATTATTTGAGGCACTTATTATTTATACACGTGTTTTTAGTAGCTATTTAGATTCAATCTATACTTTTAATTTGGCAGTTGCCAATCTTGAAAGACTAAATGATTCTACTTATAGGTCTATTGACAAGTTTAACTAATTAATTATTTTTATTAGAAATCACTAGAAGTAGAGATTTTTTTTAAGCTAATTGTATTTAAGTTGTATTCTTTTCTTGACGCATGAGTTAATCAGCTATAAAAGTAGCCAGAGTGTTCTAGGTATTTGAAAAAACTATAAATACTGCAATTTTGATCGTAGCACTATATTTGTAATGTTAATCAATTAGGAGAGACTGTGGCTATCCCTAAAGTTAAAGTGAAGGTTAAATCTAAGGCTAAATCTAAGGCTAAATCTAAGTCAACACGAATGACTGGGAATAGATCTCTTCTCATAGTTGAGTCTCCTACTAAAGTTAAAACTCTGAAGAAATTTCTTGGAAGAGATTTTGTTGTCATGGCTTCTGTCGGCCATCTTAAGGACTTACCTAAGAGTAAACTTGGAGTTGATGTAGAAAAAAATTTTACTCCTGAATATATTACCATCCGAGGTAAAGGTAAAATTCTTAGCGAATTAAAAAAAGAGGCTAAAAAATCAGACAATATTTATCTGGCTCCCGATCCCGATCGAGAAGGAGAGGCAATTGCTTATCATATTGCTAATGAAGTTGCCAATCATACAGATGCAAAAGTTTGTAGAGTTATGTTTAATGAAATTACCAAGAAGGCAGTAACCGAGGCTATTAAGAACCCTACCGAAGTAAATATCAATCGATTTAACGCACAACAGGCAAGGCGTATTTTAGATAGGTTGGTAGGTTATAAGATTAGCCCATTGTTATGGAAAAAGGTTCAACCGGGATTAAGTGCCGGTCGGGTTCAATCTGTTGCCCTTAGAATAGTGTGTGATCGTGAAAACGAGATTAAAGCTTTTAAGTCCGAAGAATATTGGACTATTACTTTAAATTTAGAGGGGCAGGTTAAACCAAGGTTTCAAAGTAAACTTTTTAAAATTGATGGGAATAAAGCCGAAATATCTAATCAGGCAGGTGCTGACGAAGTAGTTAAGAACTTGAGTGACACAGAATTAGTTTTAGAAGATATAGTAAAAAAAGAGAGAAAAAGAAATCCAGCTGCACCTTTTATAACCAGCACCTTACAACAGGAAGCATCTCGAAAGCTTAATTTTTCTCCAAAAAAGACTATGATGGTTGCTCAGCGTCTTTATGAGGGCCTTCCGATAGGGAGTCGAGGAACATTTGGTTTAATTACTTATATGCGTACCGATTCAACACGATTTTCTACTGAAGCAATCGGTGCAATTCGAGATTATATAGTTGATCGTTATGGTGAAAACTTTGTCCCGAAAGTACCTAACGTATATAAGAGCAAAAAGTCTGCTCAAGAGGCTCATGAAGCTATTAGGCCAACGGATATCACTGTGGTGCCATCAGAGATAAAAGAATATCTTGAGAAAGATATGTTTCGGCTGTACGAGCTGATCTGGTCTCGATCGGTTTCCTGTCAAATGGTTCCGGCGATTCTTGATACAACAACATTTGATATTCGTGCGGGACAATATCTCTTTCGAAGCAATGGTTCAATTGTTAAGTTTTCTGGGTTCATGCAAGTATATGTTGAGTCTGATGACGATGAATCTTCCGAACAAGAAAGTAAACAGGGCGATAGAATTTTACCAGCACTAAATAAAGGGGAAAAATTAAAAGTGCTTGGTGTAGACCCAGAGCAACATTTTACGCAACCACCGCCACGGTTTAGTGAAGCTATGCTGGTGAAAAAACTTGAAGAGGAGGGTGTCGGTCGACCTAGTACTTATGCTTCTATAATCAGTGTGATTAAGGATCGTGCTTATGTTGAGAGTGAAGAGCGTCGTTTGGCTCCAACAAAGTTAGGTTATCTTGTTTCTGATCTTTTGCTTGAACATTTTTCTACCTTTATGACGACCAAGTTTACTGCGAATATGGAGAGTCAATTGGATCAAATTGAAGAAGGTAAAGTAGAATGGGTGAAAACGCTGCAAGATTTTTATACCCCCTTTAAGGTGGACTTGGATGAAGCTGAAAAACTGATAGGAGACTCAGAGGTTGAGGAAACTGATGAGGTTTGTGATAAATGTAGTCAGCCAATGATTGTTAAATGGGGAAGATTTGGAAAGTTTATGGCATGTTCTGGTTATCCAGAATGTAAAAATACTAAGCAAGTTGGCAAGGAAGATTCAGATGGTAAAGCGGTCGCAATGGATAGTGTAGCTGAAGGGTCTTGTGATAAATGCCAATCTTCTCTTATTTTCAAGGTTGGCCGTTTTGGTAAATTTATTGCGTGCACAAATTATCCTGACTGCAAATTTACTAAACCGATTGATCTCGGCATTAAATGTCCGAAGGATGCTTGCAAAGGAAAAATTGCAGGGCGCAGGTCAAAAAAAGGGCGTATGTTTTATGGGTGCACCGCTTACCCAAACTGCGATTTTGTTTCATGGGATAAACCAGTAGGTGACCCATGCCCACTGTGCAATAGTCCTTATACGGTGGAAAAGTGGAAGAAAGATGAAGGTACCTCAATTCTTTGTCCTGAATCTGAATGCGATTATAAAAAACCTATAGTCTCGTGATTTTTAGAAATAAGTGAAAGATTATCTAACTATATTAGGCGCTGGACTTGCTGGATCTGAAGCTGCCTGGCAGGCAGCCGAGCGTGGCATTTCGGTGGTTTTGTATGAAATGCGTCCTGTTAAGCCTACACCCGTTCATAAAACCGATAATTGTGCTGAATTAGTTTGTAGTAATTCACTTGGGAATAATCAATCTCCTTCTGCTCCGTATCTTCTTAAAGAAGAACTTAGAAAATTTAATTCTCTTGTTATTTCTGCGGGAGATATTAATTCTGTCCCAGCAGGTGCAGCTCTTGCCGTAGATAGAGAGTTATTCTCTAAAAAGATCACCGAAGAACTTTCTAAACATCCTAATATTACTTTGGTTCGGGAAGAAGTTACAGAAATTCCCTCTGAAGGACCAGTTATT
>CAJJDL010000111.1 GCA_905182935.1 uncultured Nitrospinaceae bacterium
TTTCAGCATATCGTAGGCCATGGCTAAATTGAAATGTGCTTTAGCGTAATTGGAGTCAAGACGTATCGTCTCAAGATATGAATCAATTTCTTGGCTGTGCCGTCCTATTCCCATATATGCTAAGCCAAGATTAAAGTATTCGACTGCATCCAGAGGGTCTTCTTGGATAAGCCTTAGCTGAATTTTTATTTCGTGGATTTTTAATTGACGGAACCGATCGAAGTCAATCTCCCCAAGCATTGAGCTAGCAATAGTGAAATTAACCCAAAAAATTGTTGAACAAATTATCATTTATTTAAAGTTGAGCATCGATTCTCTTAACAAACAAAAGTCTTAAGACACATTTCTCTATGTTCGTATTTATAAAAAATTTAAAAACATAGCCCATAAAAACTACTCAAGAAATATCAACAGATATCACTCGGTTAAAAGATAAGATCGAAAACCGTCGTAATAATGAATTCCTAGATCAACCCCGATTCTTTCTTGAAAATAATGTCGCCCTTTAGACAACGGAGCCAAACTGTAAAAAATATTCCAGGTAATATTTTGACCTTTTACATGAAACATCCCGAGAGAAGGATTCAAGTAGCCTAATTTTGGTGGCCAGTTACCTTTTTCCTCTAGATGAAGCGCAATATTTTTAAATGGCTTAAAGTTGACAACATAAATATATAAAAGGTACGCATGGTCTTCTGATATATCTGCCCCTTTTACGACAGGAGAGATAAGGTCTATCTTCTTCCCTGATTTATTGTCAATATAAAGAGCTTTCCCTCCAACTACTTTTGGCTTTTCAACTTGCTTTGTGACGATTCCAGGTGTATTTAAATTTCCCATCTTACCTTCATAGTCTGGATCGTAGGTTGAAGGAATAAATTGTTCAATTTTTAAGTCAAGTTCATAAACGCCAAGGTTACCTAGTGAGTAAATTTTACTAATCTTACTTCTTGGTAATTTTAGTTCCCTACCTTGCATCATTGGAACAAATCGATACTTATCTGGAGGCATATCTTGATGAGCAATGAAAATAATTTTCTTCAATTGCCCGCCATTAGCATAATGAACCATTCTTTTCAGTACTGCTTTCCCCATGTACCTATTCAACACACTTGACTCAGGCCCCCCTGTGCTGATAACAATAAGACTATTCTCTCCAATATTTTCACCCACCCAGGCTGCCATTTGAGATGCTTCCGATAATGTAGCATTAGGTCCCGCTACTACCAGAGACCCATTAATACGAGATTCGTAATGTTTATAGATCTTTTTTACTGGAAGTAATATGAGAAAAATAACACCGCCAATCACCAATCCATATACAGGGTTTCCTATCTTTTTCTTAATCCATAAAAACAACTCTGTCATTCCATAGGCAGAAAGAAAAAAGACAAATGGAAGCCAATAAACATATGTTCTTCCAAACCCAACTGCACCAGTCATCAATGTTAAAATTATAGGAATTATAAAAATTGTGGCAAAAAAAAATTTATTTCGCATGTCTCTTAGTTGCCAAACACCCAAGACAAAAAATAAGTATATCCAAAAACCCCACGGAGCAACAAGAAATGCTGTGATTTCTTCTATTCGTGTTGCGTCCAAAACTAAAGGGTGAATATTTTTACCATATTGAAGCCCCTCATAAATAACAAAAAAATAAACCCCAACCAAAGCAAACATTATTAAAAAAGGAATACGGGGCCAAATTATTTTTTTTATCGTGAATCTATTTTCTTTCGAATCTAGGGATCCTACAAAGACTGTGAACACAGCCAATCCGCCTAAAAAAAATAAATTACTCGGTAGAGCCATAGTTATAAAAAACCCAGAACCTATTAAAAGACTTCCCCATGTCCAACGTGAACCATCCAAATATCGAATAGCGGAAAATGTCGACAAAAGAACTAAAAATACTGTTAGCGAGTAGCCCCTACCCTCCAATGAATACTTTAAGTGTGGCCAAGACAACACCATCAATAAAGTAGCGACGATAGAAGTCCACCATGAAAATTTAATTGCTCGTCCAAGAAAATATATCAAAGGAATAGAAAAAATACCCGCTAGAAAAGAAGGTAGCCTGTAAGCTATTTCACTTTCACCAAAAACAAAAATAGAAAATTTTGATAGTAAAATAAAAAGCGTGTGCTGATTCGTATCGTGATAGCTATAGATCAAAATATTCCAGGGTATGTCTATATATCTATTAAAGGAAATAGCTTCATCTTCAATAAGAGGACTTCCGAGGGTAGGCAACCTTAAGGATATAGCTAGTACTAAAAGAAATAAAATAACCCAAAATTCTTTATTGGATAAGATTCGTTGCATCAAAAAAAACCTTAAAAAATTATATTAATCAAATATATATTTAACTTTATGAGTCCACACATAAAATACTACTTAGTAGATTACAAGAACAATTATAAATGGATATTGGAAATTTAGAAAAAATGGTTTACTCTTTAAAGTAAGTATTTAAATTCTAGATCAATCGGCCTAAGTTTAAACAACTTCCAGTACACATGAAGGAGGAGAAAATGAAAATTAAAGGTGGTGCTTTTTTTTTAACGATGTTCTTCGCCTTGTGGGGTTTTACTCCATCTTTATGGGCAGCTGCCGAGATTCCAGATCCGAAATTATGCGATATAGAATCAAAAGAAGTACGCCAAGGCCGGCCAGGTGGGGCAGAAGGGAAAGTCGTTGATGGACCGGGACCGACGACAAAAATGGAACGTGGCGCACATAGCGCTTGGTCAACAGCTTCAAAGGCCAGTGGCAAAATACCGGGGCCGGACAAACGACATCTCTGTCTAGCCTTAAACCCGATCAAGAATCCCGAAAGCCGTTTTAAACACAAAGACCATAGCACGTACTTTTGCACATTGATTCTTAATAGAGATATTCAGGCCTATTGTTACGCTATAGTTAAAAAAGACCCGAAAAAATGCGACTTGATTGTTAGTAAAGAACTCGAACAGAAATGCTTGACGGAAACTAAATAATTTATTTTAATTATAATTCCAAATAAATTGTAAAAGTAATATAAAATTTTCAAAGCACGCATGTGGGCGTCCAGGGGAGCCTCAAGCGTGGATCTAGTCCCCTTGGATGAAAGGAGGTGATCCTTTGTCTAGTAATTTAACAAAGGGAGCTTCCGAGAATTTCTCTAGTAGAAAGTCACGGTAACTCCCTATATTTATTAAAGACCTTGCTCTATTAGAGCAAGGTCTTTTTATTTTTGACTATAAAAGCGATGAATTTAGTTGAATACTACTCAAAGACCCCTCAATACATTATTTACCTTCCCTTTTATCCTCAATAAAATCAACGGTAATCATCAAAATTCTAAAAATAGCCACAGTGATAAATATTCCTAATAGTAATTGAAGTAATGGTGGCAAAGTACCTACAAAGTCAATAATAATTTGCATAAAACCTGCCATTTTAGGTCTTTTTCTGGAGAAATTTAGGATCAATTGAATTCTAAGATTAAATCAACTTTATTGCAAATATGTTTAAAATAATAAAATACTGCGCGTGGCATTTGAATTTATATTTTGTATAATTAGTAATCAACTTAATTAAGAATGGTTATTTCTATGACTGAAAAAATATCAATAAAAAATAACTCTTCTCCTCTCCGGGTAGATATTCATAGAGCTCTTAATAGCGCTATCACCATACTTGCTGTTATTTTTATTGCAGTAATAATAAATTTAAATTTTGCTTGGGCTGCTGAGTATATCGATAGCAATAATGGGACTATCACAGATAAGAGCTCTAACCTAGTTTGGCAACAGGCCGACTCATACCACGAACTCAAAAATGGAATAAACTGGTACCAGGCTTTAGAGTATATTGATGTAAAAAATTCTGAAAAATTTGCCGGGTTTGATGATTGGAGGTTACCAACAATCATGGAACTAAAAATTCTATATGACGAATCGCGTCCCATCAAAAGTAAGGATAACGAACGAATTGGATTACCAAATTCATTCAAAGCGGGTGGCAGTTATTATTTGTGGACAGCTAAAGAAAGAGGGCTGGAAAATGCTTGGTATTTTGGGCTTGGTTTTAAGGAAGAATATTTCAACCTTAAAGACTTGGGAGACTTAGGCCAAGGGGTTAAAATGGTTCGAGGCAAACCAGTTAAAAAATAATACTATAGATCATAATTGATAAAGAAGATTACCAGATAGAATCATATAATTAACCTGCATGGCGATCTATAATTCTACTAGTAGGTTTTACTAGTAATTGACGGGTTTTAAGAGGACCGCCCTGATTAGAGGCACCTAAATATGAAAATGCTTTATAACTCATCAAATCGATTCAATTGGTCTGCACAGTTTTTTGTCCCTGCCTTATGTGCTCTATTTTTCATTTTAACTATCCCAGGTTACTCTCTATCGCAAGAGGGACACGAACATAGTAACAGCAAAGCTACCACATCAGGCAGCGAGTACAAAGTTAATGAAAAACCAATGGAGCACCACCATCATGGTGATGTCGGTGGCGATTTGTTTCGCACACGAGGATCTCACGGAGATTCGGAAATAAAAAAACCGGCAGTTATGAACGAAGAGGCATTACTTGCCCGCGGTCGTAATATTTATCTGCACATGTGCGTCTTTTGTCACGGGAAAAATGGTGACGGTGGCGGCACAGCAACCAATTACCTTTATCCATGGCCAAGAGATTTTCGCAAAGGAATCTTTAAGTTTCGGTCCACTCCTACAGGCACGCTCCCTAGAGATGAGGATTTATACAGAACAATCATTAAAGGTGTGCCAGGAACGTCAATGCCTGCATGGGGGGATGCTCTGTCACCTCAGGATACTTGGGCACTCATTAATGTAGTTAAAAAATTTTCGCCGCGATTCAG